>JBEBTQ010000021.1:0-17516 GCA_040393685.1 Advenella kashmirensis
CGCTGGAATAGAGCACTTCGAACATGGCCTGATCCCGCAGATCTGCCGGTTCGGTTCCGAGGGTTACCGTGGGATGATCCAGCAATGCCTGGGTCTGTTCGACAGACAGGGCTTTGGGTAACGAGCGCGGGATCTTGGGGGTTTTGACATCCAGCGCCGGATTGACTTTCACGCCGGCCTTGGGAATCCACCAATGGTAAAACCCGCGCCACGCGGACAGAATGCGCGCCAGGCTGCGCGGACGGTAGTCCTGGGCATGCAGGCGTGCGATGGCGTGACGGATCTGCGCATTGGTCAGCGTCTCGGGCTGTGTATTCGGGTACACAGCGACCAGCAGCGCGAGATCCCGACGGTAGGCAGACAGGGTATGGCTGGCGTAACGCTGGTTGGTCTCCAGGTATTGCAGCCATTTCTCCATGGGTTCGGGCAGGACGTGTGTCATGATGTTTTCCAAAATCCCTGGCTCGATACCGCTACGATACGTGACTGGATTATTCAGTGGATGCCAGACGGCTGAGGCAGGCGCTGGCAAGTTTGCCCAGAATCTCAAGAAAGGTCGTGCCCATATCCGGTTTGAAGTGTTCATTGCCTTCTGCGGCAAACACCAGTACGCCGATATTGCGATCGTCATGAACCAGCGGCACGGTGGCGACAGAGCCGGGCTTGTTGTCAAACCAGTCTTGCGCAGGCAGATAGCCTTCCTGACCACAGTATGGTTTTTTCAAGCCCGCAACGTAAGCCTGCAGCATGTCATCGCTGCTGGCAAAGCGTTCGTCTTTGAGCGCAGGCAGATTCCACAGACGAAGGGCGACGTCGAGCATATCAAATTCCTGGCGCAGACCGTCTACAACACGCTGTGGCAGGCGTTGTGGGTCTGGCTCTGCCAGCATGCGAGTACACCACAAGGTGACGTGATCGCTGATAGCCTCGTTGGAATTGGCGTTATGCAATAGCTCTGACAGCTTCCACTCCAGTTCCTTGTTGCGGGTACGCAGTGTCAGGATCTGACGCTCGCCCAGTGACAAGGTACGGCTCGCGTGCGGATGGGGCACGGTCAGGGTAGCGAAAATATCGGCGTGTTCGTCGAAGAATGCAGGATTGTCCTGCAGGAACTGTGCGACGGTTTCTGCTGTCAGCTCGACGGCTTCAGACATGTAGGTATTCCTTTATAAAGCAGTGCTGTTGCGGAACTGCGCAACCAGGCGGTCAATATCGATTTCACTTGAAAAGACGGTGACCGCGGGTCCGCGCATGGTGATATTGCTGCCATCCCACGAGATGTTGAGGTCTCCGCCGCGCGTATGAACGGTAACGGGCGATTGCAGGCGACCACGACGAATGCCTGCCACGACAGCAGCGCAGGCGCCGGTGCCGCAGGCAAGGGTTTCGCCGGCGCCTCTTTCATAGACACGCAACTGAATGGTGTGCGGGTCCAGAATCTGCATGAACCCCGCATTGACGCGATGGGCGAAGCGAGGATGGGATTCAATGAGGGGGCCCTGAATGGCAACAGGCGCATCGGCCACATTACTGACGATCTGAACGGCATGTGGATTGGATATGGCGACCAGGGACAGGAGTGCTGTGTCACCATTATCCAGGGGCAGCGCCCAGAGCGTGTCTTCGTGTTCTGTGCTGCTGGAAAGATCTGAGGTGTCGAAAGCGACGGCTTCGGGTTCGAAACGTGTTTGACCCATGCTGACCGACACGGTGCCATCTGGCGCTTCTTCCAGCACAATCAGGCCGGTTGCGATTTCCGCCTTTAGCGGGTTGCGCGAAGAGAGCTTCTGATCATGCACAAAGCGGACAAAGCAGCGCGCACCATTGCCACAATGCTCAACTTCGCTGCCGTCTGCATTGAAGATGCGGTAGCGGAAGTCGGCCTCTGGATGGCTGGGGGTTTCAACAAGCAGGATCTGGTCGGCGCCAATGCCGAACTGACGATGGGCCAGTGCCCGCGCGCGTTCAGGCGTCATGTCTATGGACTGACGAACGCCATCGAGCACGACAAAGTCGTTGCCTGCGCCGTGCATTTTTGAAAAGGACCAGATCATTGCAGTTAATTCCAAAATCAATATCTCTATTATCGCCCATCCGATGCCACAGCACCACACCGGTATTACCGAATCAGTAGAATTTCTCTTCTCCGACGGGGCGCGTCTTGAAGCGGCGATGTACCCAATAGTATTGAGGCGGATCAGGACGTATCCAGTTTTCGAGCTGCTGGTTGCAGAAAAGCGTGGCCTCTTCCAGGCTCATTTGCCCGGGGAAATTCTCAAATGGGGGGAGTACACGGGTATGGTACTGGCCCGTTGTCTTGTCCCAGCGTGTCACGATAGGAATGATATTGGCTTTCCAGGTTCGCGCAATCTGTGCAGTCGCCGGCACGGTCGCGGCAGGAACGCCGAAGAAGGGCACAAAGATCGCGCCTTCACGGCCAAAGTCCATATCTGGCAGGTAGTACACAACCGCGCCATCGCGCATCAGGCGCAGCAGCGGGCGGATTCCCTGCTTGCGGGAGATCTGGGTCACATCGTTGAAGCGCCCGCGTCCTTTGATCATGATGGCATCCACCTGCGGGTCCGATGCCGGCGTATACATGGTGGCAGATTTGGGCAGGTGCATGGACAGAATGGTTGCGGCGGCGTCCAGTCCTGCAAAATGTGGAGCGAAAAGCAGGGTCGGCTGTGCCGAGTCCATGCTTTTCTGGATATGCTCATAACCTTCAAGATGAACAAGGCGACGGATTTTTTCTTCGGATCCATACCAAAGTACGGCACGATCAACGATGGTCTGTGCAAGGATTCGGAAGTGCTCGCGCGTCCATTGCTGGCGCTGTTGCTGCGACGCTTCCGGGAAACACAGTTCCAGATTTTTGCTGACGATGAATCGGCGCCGACCCATCAGCCAGTACGTGAGATATGCGCAGACGCGACCCAGCGCAAGACGCAGGCTTTCAGGCAGGAAGTTGATACAGCGGAAAAGAAAAACAAGAATAGCGGATTTCATACGGGTCAAACAAAAACGGGCCGAATGGGACTGGCCCAAGTCTGATCGATTGTAACGGAGAACCTGTCAGCCATGTTTGATGTGAAAACCCATGGGCAAAGACGGAATGAAGGGAGCTGACCATTACTTGTTGGTTTGATTTCAGCTTACGTTAATCTGAAATGCGTGGCACCGGGGCGTAATTTTGATTAACACAAACGAAATTACGTGCAAGAATGGCAAGTGTAATGATATATTCCTAGGGTATACCCTCACTCGAACCAGTGTGTCGCCGATTCGGCGTGCTGGCGACAGCGTCTGAGTGGCTGGCATTCTGGCCGGCCATTCCTTATCGCGTTCAGACTGCATGGTGTCGCAATGATTGTCTCCTTTCCGAATTCCCGCCGGGACCGCAGGCCCTTCATACGAAGCGTCACAGCCTGTACACGATCGTAATTATTCAGCGATGATTCCGCATTCCTGCCGGCGGCCGTGCCCTTGCACGCAATTGCCGGCTGGCGCGCGTGGATCACTGCATGCTGCATTTAACTGGAGTCATAATGATTAATAAACTAACAAGCCTCGTCATTGCGATAGTGGGGCTGGCCATGCTGTACATGGGTGGCCGCCTGCTGTTGGTTGGCGGGTCGGCCTTTTATGTGATCATGGCCATTGGTCTGCTGATCACAGCTGTCATGCTTTTTCTGAAAAAGAAAAGTGCGCTTTCAATCTACGCCGTGCTCATGTGGGTTGTGGTTGCCTGGATGATTTACGAAGTCGGCTTCGACAAATGGCAATGGATACCGCGTGGCGACATCATCGGCATTATCGGTGTCTGGCTGGCCCTGCCATGGATCGTGCGGCCTTTGTATCGTGCTGACGGTTCCGCCAGGGTCCGCTCATTTCATCCCTTCCTGGGCGGCACCGTCATTGCCGTTATTGCAATTGTGATAGGGCTGATGTTCTATGATCCTTATCCCCAGCAAGGCAATATTGCCACAGAACGCAACACGACAGTTGACTCCGTGGCGCAGAATGACTGGGCAGCCTATGGTGGCGACAACAACGGACAACGCTTTTCAAATCTGAACCAGATCAGCAAGGACAACGTGGGTGATCTGGAGGTGGCGTGGACCTATCATACCGGCGACACACGCCAGGATGATGATGCAAGCGAATACACGTTCGAGGCAACGCCGCTGAAAGTTAATGATACGGTTTACTTCTGCACGCCGCATAATGAAGTGCATGCACTCAACCCCGAAACCGGCGAGCTGAAATGGAAGTACACGCCGAGCAAGGATCGTTCATACCTGCAGCAGCACCAGACATGTCGCGGTGTCAGCTACTTTGCTGGCAATAATGTCTCCGCCTCCCCACAGACGAACCCGGCACCAGAGACTCAGGCGACTGAGGATTCTGCTGCTCAGGCAACCGCGTCGACAGAGGCGCCCGCAGGCCAGACTCAAGCTGCAGCTACTGAAAGCACTGCCGCATGCAGCAAACGTATTTTCAACGCGACTACCGACGCCAAACTGATTGCCCTGGATGCTGATACCGGCAAACCTTGCGCTGATTTTGGGCAGGAAGGCATTGTCGATCTGCGCGAAAACATGGGTGAGATTCGTCCGCATGCACTCATGCAGACGGCTGCGCCGCTGGTGGCTGGCAAGCTGGTCATTGTGGGCGGATCAGTCATGGATAATGGCTATGACGCCGGCAATCCTTCGGGTGTGATTCGCGCCTATGATGCGATAACTGGCAAACTGGTGTGGAACTTTGATCCTGCCAATCCCGAGAATACACAACCAATTGCCCAAGGCCAGACCTATCCTCAGGATACGCCCATTGCCTGGGCAACGCTCAGTGCTGACCTGAAAAACGGACTGGTTTACGTGCCATTTGGCAATGCCTCTCCAGATGAGCTTGGTACCCGCCGCGATATGAACAGCAATACTGAAAAATTTCGCGATACGCTGGTTGCCCTTGATCTGAACACTGGGACATTCAAATGGCGCTTCCAGTCTTCGAAACACGACCTGTGGGATCGGGATAATCCTTCCCAGGCATCACTGCTGGATATCAACTATCAGGGAAAAATGACGCCGGCAGTGGTGCTGCCAACCAAGACCGGTAACCTGTTTGTGCTGAACCGTCTTACTGGTGAGCCTGTTTATCCGATCAAGGATGTGGACGTTTCCACCCAGGGTATCGAAGGCGAGAAGTATTCACCGACACAACCCGTTTCAGCATTGAACTTTATTCCGGATCCGCTGCAAGAAAAGTCCATGTGGGGTCTGACGCCATTTGATCAGATGGCGTGCCGCATTGAGTTCAAATCGCTTCGATATGATGGCAACCCATGGACGCCACCTACCGAAAAAGGATCGCTGATTTTCCCCGGCAATATCGGTGTATTCAACTGGGGATCGGTCGCGGTAGATCCCCAGCGTCAGATCCTGGTGGCTTCCCCCGTGCGCCTGGCCTACAAATACAATCTGATCAAACGGGATGCGCAGACGACCGACAAACGTCTCTTCACCAAAGACGATACGCCTTACTGGAATGAAAACTTTGAAGGCGATTACGCAATCAAGATCAGCCAGCTTGCCTCTGACCTGGGTGTGCCATGCATTGCACCTCCTTGGGGACGTATGGTGGGTGTAGACCTGACCACAGGTAAAACGGAATGGCTGCGCCGCGTTGGCACAACCAAAAACCTGAAAACCACCTTCCTGCCCGGCCGATTCCCAATTGGTTTCCCCATGGGTATGGTCGCGCACGGCGGACCGCTGCTGACCGGTGGTGATCTGGTATTCCACGGCGCAACAGCAGACAATTTCTTCCGGGCCTATGATGTCAATACCGGTAAATTGCTGTGGGAAACGGAACTGCCTGCCGGCGGACAGGCAACGCCTTCGACCTATATGGGTGCAGACAACAAGCAGTATGTGATTATTGCTGCTGGCGGTCATGGTTCCCTGGGTACCAAAGGTGGCGATGCCGTCATGGCCTATCGTCTGAAGAAGTAAGACAGCGGCCTTTGTCAGTCGGTGTGGCAGGCAGAATCATTGCCTTACATGCCACGCCAGCTGGCGCTGCCGCCTTTTATCTGTTGGCGTCAGGGTTTTTAAAACCCTGACAGTCAATTTGTCATAAAATGATTTTCACGTCGCTGAGTTAACCGACAACTTGCGGGGCGACTAACGGATTCTTACCTGCCAGGGAAGTTGCTGCAGATCAGGGTTTCCGGATACATTCCGCTAAAGCGTCGCGCCAGTAGTCATCACCATCGGTGCTTCGCGTTCTGAGAATGTCGGTTTTGTTTAGACACTATTCATTGGACGCAACATGGCCCACAACGATTTTCTTTTTACTTCCGAATCCGTATCCGAAGGTCACCCCGACAAGGTTGCTGACCAGATTTCCGACGCCATTCTTGACGCGCTGCTCGAGCAGGATCCCAATTCCCGCGTTGCTGCTGAAACCCTCTGCAATACCGGCCTGGTCGTACTGGCTGGCGAGATCAGTACCAAAGCAAATATCGACTATATCCAGATCGCCCGCGACACCATCAAGCGCATTGGCTATGACAATACTGAATATGGTATTGATTACAAGGGTTGCGCTGTGCTGGTGGCTTATGACAAGCAATCTCCAGATATCGCTCAGGGCGTTGACCGCAGCGAAGAAGAAATCCTGAATCAGGGTGCGGGCGACCAGGGCCTGATGTTCGGCTTTGCCTGCGACGAAACGCCTGATCTTATGCCAGCGCCAATCTGGTATGCCCACCGTCTGGTCCAGCGCCAGAGCGAGCTGCGCAAAGATGGTCGTCTGCCATGGCTGCGCCCCGATGCCAAATCACAAGTGACATTCCGCTATGTTGATGGCAAACCGGTAGAGGTCAATACGGTTGTGCTGTCTACCCAGCATGCCCCCGATATCTCCCAGAATGACATCCGTGAGGCCGTGATTGAAGAAATCATCAAGCCTACATTTGCCGATGGCCTGATTACGCCAGATACCAAGTTCCTGATCAATCCTACCGGTAAGTTCATTATCGGCGGACCTCAGGGCGATTGCGGCCTGACCGGACGCAAGATCATTGTTGATACTTACGGTGGTGCGTGCCCTCATGGCGGCGGTGCTTTCTCAGGCAAGGATCCGTCCAAGGTAGACCGCTCTGCAGCCTACGCAGCCCGCTATGTCGCCAAGAATATTGTGGCTGCCGGTCTGGCGCGTCAGTGCCAGATTCAGGTTAGCTATGCCATTGGTGTGGCCGAGCCGATCAACATCACCGTCTATACGGAAGGCACAGGTGTGATTCCCGATGACGAGATCGCAAAACTGGTTCGCGAGCACTTTGATCTGCGTCCGCGCGGCATCGTGCAGATGCTGGATCTGCTGCGTCCTATCTACACAAAATCTGCGGCCTATGGCCACTTTGGCCGCTCCGAGCCCGAGTTCAGCTGGGAAGCCGTAGACAAGGCAGACACTCTGAAAAAAGCCATTGCTTAAGGTATAATCATCGTGTTCTGAGGGGCGTTGCGACATGACTGTACAGTCATGCCAGGCTCAGAATACGATCAGGTAACGAACTGCGCTCATCATATACTGCGTTGCTGGTCTATGGTGAAGCGCACTTACGCTCACATCGGCATCGCAGTATGTTTCAGGATGA
Source organism: Advenella kashmirensis (assembly GCA_040393685.1). Taxonomy (GTDB): domain Bacteria; phylum Pseudomonadota; class Gammaproteobacteria; order Burkholderiales; family Burkholderiaceae_B; genus Advenella; species Advenella kashmirensis_C. Next base: position 7,670 of record JBEBTQ010000021.1, read on the forward strand.
ATACTATGACTGCTGATTACAAAATTGCCGATATCGGGCTGGCCGACTGGGGCCGCCGCGAACTTTCCATTGCCGAAACTGAAATGCCTGGCCTGATGGCCACGCGCGAAGAATTCGCCAAATCTCAGCCTCTGAAAGGCGCACGCATTGCAGGCAGCCTGCACATGACCATTCAGACGGGCGTTCTCATTGAAACTCTCACTGCCCTTGGTGCTGAAGTGCGCTGGGCGTCATGCAATATTTTCTCTACCCAGGATCACGCAGCGGCAGCTATTGCCGCCAGTGGCGTACCTGTGTTCGCGATCAAAGGCGAAACGCTGGCCGACTACTGGGAATACACACATCGTATTTTCGAGTGGCCCGGTGAACAGGCCAATATGATTCTGGATGATGGCGGTGACGCTACCACACTGCTGCACCTGGGTGCCAAGGCCGAGAAAGATATTTCCGTGCTGGACAATCCCGGCAGCGAAGAAGAAACCGTGCTGTTTGCCGCCATCCGCAAGCGCCTGGAAAAGGACGCGACGTGGTACTCCACCCGTCTGGCTAACATCATCGGCGTGACCGAAGAAACCACGACCGGCGTACATCGTCTGTACCAGATGGCGCAGAAAGGCGAACTGCAGATCCCGGCCATTAACGTCAATGATTCAGTCACAAAATCCAAGTTCGACAATCTTTACGGCTGCCGCGAATCGCTGGTCGATGGCATCAAGCGTGCTACCGACGTGATGGTTGCCGGGAAAATTGCCGTGGTTGCCGGTTTTGGTGACGTGGGTAAAGGCTGCGCTCAGGCGCTGGCTGCATTGCGCGCTCAGGTCTGGGTTACTGAAATTGACCCCATCTGCGCCCTGCAGGCGTCCATGGAAGGCTACAAAGTGGTCACCATGGAAGAGGCTGCGGACAAGGCCGATATTTTCGTGACCGCAACGGGCAATTATCACGTGATCACGCGCGAGCATATGGAGCGCATGAAAAACGAAGCCATCGTCTGCAATATTGGTCACTTCGATAATGAAATTGACGTGGCGTCGGTCGAAGATCTGGAGTGGGAAGAAATCAAGCCGCAGGTCGATCACATTATCTTCCCTGATGGCAAGCGTATTATTCTGCTGGCTCAGGGCCGTCTGGTCAATCTGGGTTGCGCAACCGGCCATCCTTCCTTTGTGATGTCCGCATCATTCACCAATCAGACCATTGCGCAGATCGAGCTCTTTACAAGAACAGCCGAATACAAGAAAGGTCAGGTCTATGTTCTTCCCAAGCATCTTGATGAAAAGGTTGCGCGCCTGCATCTGAAGAAACTGGGTGTGACGCTGACCGAACTGTCGCAGAAACAGGCCGACTATATCGGCGTACCGGCGCAGGGACCATTCAAGCCCGATCATTATCGCTATTGATAACGTGCCGCAAGGCTGACTTCGACCCGCGGTATGATGATTACGGCTGTGATATATGATTGTGATTGCAGTTGTAGTTTGCAATTGTAGTTTTCAGTTGTGATAGATGGGCAGCTTCTGCTGCCCGGGTATTGGTGTTTTATAAAGGGAAATTAAAGGAGAAGTAATATGACATTGCTGTTAACCTGGGTCCTGCAAGCGCTCGCCCTCATGATTGTTGCCTATATTCTGCCTGGTATCACCGTGACCAGTTTTGTCTCTGCACTTATTGCAGCTGTCATTCTGGGTCTGGTCAACACGGTGGTCTATCCCGTTCTTGCCATCCTGACATTGCCCATTACGGTTATCACGCTGGGTCTGTTTCTGCTGATACTCAACGTGCTCATGTTCTGGCTGGCCGGTTCGGTTTTCAATGGCTTCAAGGTAGATGGTTTCTGGTGGGCCGTGATCGGCGCGATCCTGTATTCCATTATTTCCGCAATTTTGCTGAGCATTCTGAATTAAGTTTATGAGTTCTTTTTCCGACGAGGCGTTCAGCCTGGAGTTTTTTCCGCCGCGTGATCAGGCATCACGCGAGCGGCTGGTCGGCTCGGCCAAGCAGTTAATGGCAATGCACCCACGTTATGTGAGTGTGACTTTCGGGGCAGGCGGCTCCACCCGCGATGGTACGGCTGAAACCGTCTCCATGTTTTCGCAACTCGGGTGTGAAGCCGCCCCGCATTTATCCTGCATCGGCGCCAGCAAGTCATCCCTGGTGCAGTTGCTGGATCACTATAAAGAAAATGGGATTCGTCGCATTGTGGCCCTGCGTGGCGACCTGCCTTCGGGTATGGGCGGCAACGATTCCGATTACCGCTATGCGTCAGATCTGGTGCGATTGATTCGCGAACATTCCGGCGACTGGTTTCACGTTGAGGTGGCGGCCTATCCCGAGATGCATCCGCAGGCTGACAGTCCCGAACAGGATTTGAATAATTTTGTGACCAAGGTCAATGCGGGCGCCAACAGTGCGATTACGCAGTATTTTTTCAATCCCGATGCGTATTTTGATTTTGCCAATCGTGCAATTCAACGGGGTGTAACCATTCCCATCGTGCCCGGAATCATGCCGATTACCAACCACACGCAGTTACTTCGGTTCTCGCAGATGTGTGGAGCAGAAGTGCCTCGCTGGATCCGTCTGCGTCTGGCGCAGTTCGGCGATGACAAGGCATCCATTCGTGCTTTCGGTGCAGAGGTTGTCACCCAGCTTTGCCAGAAGCTGATCGATGGTGGCGTGCCTGGTATTCACTTTTATACGCTGAACAACGCCGAGGCAACCCTCTCGGTGTGGAAAAACCTCAGTTATTGATTGCTGTCAGGATTGCAGTTATGCGTTTCGTGGTGAGGGACGCGGTCAATGATGTAAACAATGACGTAATCAGCGATTCGGTTCGGCCTGCCGTCATGGCGGGCCTTTCTTTTTAAAGCGTTGTATTAACGTGTCGGAATCAGCCAGCCACTGGGCGTGACAATCGCATCCAGTGGCATATCATGCGCAGCAGGCACATAGTCGCGTTGCGCCTCAATCAGCCCTTCATCCCATCCAATACCCACACAACAGGCGCGATGACCCTGCTGTTGAAGCGCGTGCAGGGTGCGGTCATAATAGCCTTTTCCATAGCCCAGTCGGTGACCGTCGCGTGTGTAGCCCAGGGTGGGCACCAGAATCAGTGCAGGCAGCGCGGCGGGCGTCTGCACGTCGGGTTCCGGAATATTGAATGCGCCGCGCCTAAGAGGCGTGTCGGGTGACCAGCGATAAAAATGCAGTGGCGCATCGCGCTGTTCTATCACCGGCAGACTGATTTCATGGCCCAGTGCATGCAGGTCATGCAGTACTGGCATCAGATCCGGCTCGCCACGAATGGGCCAGAATCCTGCAACCGGTCCGATGGCCGAATGATCGGGCAACCGGGTATCTTGACGCTGGCTTGCCAGCCAGTCCAAAATATGTTCTTTTATTTGTACACTTAGTATCTGACGACGAGAGTCAGACATGGCCGAACGGGCGGCCAGCAGGGATTGACGCAGGGTCGGAGTATCGGCAGCGGTCATGGCCTGTGGAAAAAATCATAAATTGATATCAGACAAGACTATAACAGGACAGCATATGCACGTGCACACAACAGCAGGGGTCGGGGTCAGCAAGGCAGTGCAAGGAAGATTGCGGCGGCGTTCGCTGCAGACCTTGTGGGGAGTGCTGGGGTCAGGCCTGCTGCTTGCCGGTTGCGCCGAGTCGGTGCAGAACACCCAGGCCGCCAGGCCTTCGGCGGCACCGCAGAACCTGGCGGCGGTTTCCTCTGCTGTTGTCTACGGGCAGGCGCCTCGTCCTGTTCCGGAAGCCGCAAGAGCGGCCGTGGTGTCAGCCAGAACCGCCATGCAGTCGCGTCAATGGGATGCGCTGCCGGGCTATGCCGCCCAGGCTCAGGGTGACCACGAGTTGGGTGGCTATCCCATGTACTGGTATCTGCGCCAGCAGCTGAGCAATCCTGCCCAACCGATACCCACTCAGGACATTTACGCATTTCTGCAGCAGAATCGCGACGCCTATCTGGAAAATCGCCTGAAATCAGACTGGATTCTGGCTTCGGCCAAACAGGGTGATTTCGAGACGATCCGGCGTATCGGTTCGGTTGCCAGTCGCACTTCCGAAGTCGATTGCGCCATCCTGCAGGCACGCTTCCTTGGCAATGGCCAGGTAACGGCAAGGCAGGCGCTGGATGTCTTCAAACCCGGCGTGGCCTGCTGGAATATGATGCAGCAACTGACCGCCGCAAAAATCATCACCTTTGAACATCTGGAGCCATTGCTGCGCGACGCGGTTGAGTACGACAGCAAGGACAGTGCAAGACGGTATGCGGCCCTGGCGTTCTCACCTGCAGGCCTGTCTTCGTATGACGCGATCCTGGCCAATCCCATGGGCTGGCTGGCAACGCAGACCGGTCCTGCCGATGGTGAATTACAGGAACTGCGTGCCCTGGCATTCAGTCGCCTGGCGCGGCAGGATCGTGACGGCGGGTCGGTGTTTCTGGAACAGCAGGGTCCCGCATTGCTGACGGAACGCAATCGGCAGTGGGCCTGGACGCAATTTGGACTGGTGGCTGCACTGAACCTGGAAGCGCGCGCAGATGGCTGGTATCGCAAGGCAGGTCAGGGTTTCCGGCTTAGTGATTACAACCAGGCCTGGCGTACCCGAATGGCGCTGCGGCAGCCTGCCATCGACTGGAAGTGGGTGGAACAGACCATCCGCATGATGGGACCAGATCAACAGAAAGAACCGGTCTGGGTCTATTGGTATGGTCGGGCACGAGCAGGCCAGGGTGATCGGGCAGGCGCAACGAATACCTGGCAGTCGATTCTGTATGACCATGGTTTCTATGGTCAACTGGCCACCGAGGCACTGGGCAATAAAATCACAGTTCCTCCTCAGCCTGCAGAGCCCACGACAGCCGAAATCAACAAGGCCATGACACATGAGGGGCTGCAAAGAGCCATTGCGCTTTTCCGCCTGGGCTGGCGTCCGGAAGCGGTTGGTGAATGGAATTTTGCGATTCGCGGCATGAATGATCGGGAGCTGATGGCTGCGGCCGAATGGGCCTTGCGTGAACAGGTCTATGACCGGACCATCAATACATCGCTGCTCACGAAGAATGAATTCAATTTCCGGCAGCGTTATCTGGCACCTTTTGAGGGACGCGTCAGCCAGCAGGCGCGCGCGGTAGGTGTGGATCCGGCCTGGGTTTACGGCCTGATTCGCCAGGAATCCCGATTTGTGACGGCAGCGCGATCGTCTGTGGGGGCGGCCGGACTGATGCAGGTCATGCCGGGGACAGCACAACTGGTTTCGCGGCGTCTGGGGCTGAGCTATTCGCCTGGCAGCGCGCATGATTTTGATACCAATACGATGCTGGGAACCTCTTATCTGAAAATGACCCTGGACGATCTGGATGGGTCGCAGGTGCTGGCAACGGCAGGTTATAACGCGGGTCCCAATCGTGCACGACGCTGGCGCGATTCGCTGACGCAGCCGCTGGAAGGTGCGATTTTTGCCGAAACCATCCCCTATACTGAAACCCGCCTCTATGTGAAGCATGTGCTGTCTAATGCGACGTGGTACGCCGCATCATTTACAGGGCAGCCGCAATCCATTATGGCCCGGCTTGGGCAGGTAGCACCCTGATGGCAGTGACTGACGGTCTGCAGGTATACGTCGTGGGTGGTGCAGTACGCGACGAATTGCTGGGTCTGCCCGAAGGGGATCGCGATTGGGTGGTTGTAGGTGTTACACCGCAGGAAATGGTACGACTGGGCTTTCAGCCGGTGGGAGGTGACTTCCCGGTATTTCTTCATCCTCAGACCAAAGAAGAATACGCCCTGGCGCGCACCGAAAGAAAAGCCGGGCGCGGCTATCGGGGCTTTACCTTTCATACGGGTCCGCAGGTCACGCTTGAAGAGGACCTGAAACGCCGCGATCTGACCATCAACGCGATGGCTCGCCGGCCCGATGGCACGCTGGTAGACCCGCTGGGCGGCAAAGCCGATCTGGATCGCCGGGTGTTTCGCCACGCCAGCGACGCGTTTGTGGAAGATCCCGTACGCATCCTGAGACTCGCACGCTTTGCTGCGCGATTTACCGACTTCAACCTGGCCGGCGATACGCTCGCCCTGTGTCGAGAGATGGTGCGCAATGGCGAAGTGGATGCGCTGGTTCCGGAACGTGTCTGGAAAGAAATCTCGCGGGGTCTCATGAGCGAGAAGCCCTCGCGCATGATCTCGGTACTGCAGCAGACTTACGCATTGCCTATCGTACTTCCTGGTCTGGTTTGGAACGATGAAGTGGCACAGGCGCTGAATCTGGCGGCCGCAAGAAGACTCTCTCTACCGTGTCGGTACGCTGTGTTGCTTTCGCAGACCGAATCGCATGCCGCGCTGAGCAGTCATCTGAAAGTGCCGACAGACTGCGCGGACTACGCCCGACTGACGCAGGTGCTGTCGGCCCGGTTTGATATGTTGCCACTGAAACCCAGTCCCACGCCGCAGGCGCATTTGCACAAGCGTGCAGAATATACGCTGGAAACGCTGGAGGCGACAGATAGCCTGCGCAAGCCAGCGCGGTTCCGGGATCTGCTGGAGGTTGTGCTGTGCACCCGACAGTCACAGGTAGAAAATCTGGATGTTGAAATTTCGCGTATTGACGCCTGGACGGCGATTCTGGACTGCTATCTTAAAGTGGATGCCGGCGCCGTGGCCAGACAGGCAGGGTCAGCGGCAGGGGGCATCAAACAGGCGGTGCGCGAAGCAAGATATGCCGCGATTGTGCAGGGCATAGAGCGGCTTCCGGGGCGTTAATGCTTGCGGTGTGCTTGGGGCAAGAGTTGGTTAATTGGGGCGTTTTCAGGCCTGATGCAACGTATTCGAGGCCATTGAGACATGTACAGGGCTAATGGGGGATGCCTCGGCTATTTGGAACGTATTCAAGGCTAATTGGGACATATTCAGCGTTATTGAGACGAGTTCATCCCTTCCCAGCGATTCACTGCATTGTTCGGAATATCAAACAGGTCCAGCGCACGTCCCACGCTGTGATCCACCATCTCCGAGAGGCTCTCGGGGTGGGCGTAGAAAGCAGGTACTGGCGGCATCACAATGGCGCCCATTTCGGTTACCGCAACCATGCTGCGCAGATGTCCCAGATGCAGCGGCGTTTCCCGCACCATCAATACCAGTCTGCGTCTTTCCTTGAGTACCACGTCGGCAGCCCGCGTCAGTAAAGACGAGGTGACGCCGGTCGCGATTTCAGAGAGCGTACGGATAGAGCAGGGGGCAATGAGCATGCCGCGGGTCGTGAAGGAACCACTGGCAATGGCGGCGCCCACATCCTGTATGGCATGGACAACCGTTGCGCGGTCCGCCAGTTCGCCGGGGTGCATTTTCAGCTCCTGCGAAAGAGTAAGACTGGCAGAACGGGTCATCACCAGATGTGTTTCTACCCCCGCTTCGCTTAGCAGTTCAAGTGCGCGGACACCGTAGATGGCGCCGGATGCACCGGTAATGCCAACAATGATGCGCGCAGGGGTGGGGGCAGAGGTGTGCATGGATGGCTTCAGTCCCGATAATGGTGGGTGGCGACAGCTTTATTTACGTTAGACGGTACCTGGGGTTGACCGACAGGTTATTATACCTGCAGGCTCGGTGGCGATAGTCTGCGATCGTGTCGCCGGGATTGTTGCCACAGATGTGATATGCAGCTCCCTGCGGAAATACTGGACCGCAATCGTTATGAACGGGATGAACCGTCGACTTCACAGGAATGATTCATGACGCAGCACAATACACATGCAGATCATACACATGCAGATCACTGGCAGTTCACACTGGCAGTCTATACGCACGAGGACGTTGCTCGCCACTGCCTGGCCTTGCAGGATCGTGTCGGACTGGATGTGAATATGCTGCTGATGATGCTGTGGGCTGCCAGTCGCTGGCGCCACGCGCCCACCACAGAGCAGATTGCGCAGGCCGACAGTCTGGTGCAGGATTGGCGTGAAGAGGTCATTTTGCCCTTGCGCAAATTAAGAACAAGACTAAAAACAGGACCTGCGCCTGCGCCCGACGCCATCACAAATGAATTAAGAGAGAATATCAAGCGTCTGGAGCTTGAGGCCGAACGAACCGAGCAGGATGTGCTGGCAGAGTGGGTCAGAGAGCATATGCCGTTGTCGCGGTCGCAGGTTGAAAGCAGTCTGATTGGCAGTGGTCTGATAGAACGAGTCGACGAGGACAATGCTCAGGTTGAAAGCGGTGTGGCAGAAGGAATCGATAAGGACAACGTTCAGGCTGACAGTGGTTTGTCGAAAGGGATCGAAGGGGGCGGCGAAGTCAGCGCAAGAGAGAACCGGGAGAACAGCAGAGACAGTGGACACGGCGTGAAAGTGGGAGACACCGGGGACGCAGAGGTCAGCGCAAACGAGGTCAGCAGAGGTGCCCGTGCATTCGACTCAGCCGACCTGCAGGCGGTGCTGGAGCAGACCGCCGTCCGAGTCGTTGGTTTCTTCGAGGGTCGTATGTCGGACGCTCACGAAGCGGAAGTCGCAGCGCATGCCGCAGACCCGTGGCTTGCACTGCAGCATGCGCACGAAGTTGTGGCCGCTGCCGCGCAAGTCGTGTTCAATTCGGGTAGCGGACTACAGGCTGCGGAATAATCAGAACCACGAGGTGGCAGACACTGCCTTGTTATCATACAGCCGGATGGCACCCATCACGATTCGATAGATGTACCAGATGGTGACTGCAACCAGAACGACCCAGCCAACGAGAACAATCAATAACAGAAAGCCCACAATGGCACCGATAAGGCTGATCCAGAACGTGCGGATCAGGTACTGCATGTGCTCGTAGTAAATCGTATTGGTAAATTCGTTGCGTTTTGCATAGGCCATGATGACCCCGACAATGGACAGCAATACGGTAAACAGTCCCGCCACGTACATCGCATAGGTGATCCATGTGAAGTTGCGTGCGCTGTTGTCCTGCACCTGTACCGGGATCTGATTCTGGCTCTGGTCCTGGCTTTGATTCTGGTTGAATTCTTCATTCATAAAGATGTCCCCCGTTCAGACAATCACTGGTGATTTTCAATTTCGCATCTGATGCGCAATCAGATTTTCAAATAGCAGATTTTGATTCATCGTTGAGTCTACTGTATTACATCTCAGCAGATTAATAAACCACAAATGCAATTTCAGCGCCAATCATGACGCAGACCGCAGACCGCAGACCGCAGACCGCAGTCCGCAGACCGCAATCTTGATTGTTCGATCCTCAACCCTCAGACCTCAAACTTCAATCTTCAATCTTCAATCGTCAAGCCTCAATCTTCAATCATCAGGCTGGATCTTCAATCTGTCCGGGATCGTCCTCAGGCGTCTGGCGCTCATAGTGTTCATGCGCTTGCGGCTTGATGAACAGGGTAGATACCTCGGGATGGGCCTTGCGGATTTTGTTTTCCAGCGCTACCACAATGGCTTCGAGTTCCGGAACGCGCAGGGCATCGGTAAATTCCAGACTCATGGCAACCGTGATTTCCTGTGGAGCAGTCTGTACTGTAATCAGTCCATTCACTTGTGATACCCCTGCAGTCCCTTCCGCAAGCGTCAGTATGGAGTCTCGGATTTTCGGACTGGCTGCTTCACCGATGAGCAGACCTTTGGTTTCGCGCGCAACCAGCAGCGCCGTCAGGGCAAGCGTGATACCAATGAGTACAGAGGCCACGCCGTCGTAGACCGGGTTATCGAGCGCCACAGACAGGTATACACCCACAAATGCAATAAACAGGCCCAGGATTGCTGCGGTATCTTCGAGCAGCACAATGAAGGTTGGCGGATCCTTGCTGTGAATGATCATCCGGA
>JBEBTQ010000022.1:0-17141 GCA_040393685.1 Advenella kashmirensis
CATACCGCACGCAACGAGTGGCAGAACACCGTCTATCCCTTTGTGCCGGGTCATGAAATCATTGGTCGCGTGGCCGATGTGGGCAGCAAAGCAGGCAAATTCAAAATAGGTGACCTGGTTGGCGTCGGCTGCATGGTCGACAGCTGCCGTCATTGCGCATCTTGCGAAGAAGGTCTGGAACAGTATTGCGAAAATGGCTTCACTGCCACTTACAACAGCGATGATCATATTGGCGGCACACCCCACCCCGTCACCTTCGGTGGCTATGCAGACAAGATCACGGTAGATGAACGTTTCGTTCTGCGTGTTCCGGAGAACCTTGATCCTGCTGCCACTGCGCCGTTGCTGTGCGCCGGCATTACCACCTATTCGCCGCTAAGACACTGGAATGTTGGTGCCGGTCAGAAAGTGGGCATCATCGGGCTAGGCGGGCTCGGCCATATGGGTGTGAAATTTGCCCATGCCATGGGTGCGCACGTTGTGATGATTACAACCTCACCGGAGAAAGGAGAGGACGCTAAAAAGCTGGGCGCAGATGAGGTATTGATATCAAAAGATGCAGATGCCATGGAAAAAGCAGCCAATACGTTTGATTTTCTGCTCAACACCATTCCGGTGGGACATGACACCGATCCCTACATGAATCTGCTCAAACGGGACGGCACCATGGTTGTTGTGGGTGCTGTTGAAGCGCTGACAAACGTGAACGGAATACCATTCATTATGCGTCGCCGCTCCATGGCCGGTTCACTGATCGGCGGCATACCCGAAACACAGGAGATGCTGGATTTCTGCGGCGAGCACAATATCACATGTGACATTGAAATGGTCAGCATGAACGACATCAATACGGCCTATGACCGCACCGTTGCCGGTGATGTCAAATACCGTTTCGTTATCGATATGGCCACCCTAAATAAAGGCGCGTAAATCTGAAGAGTGGTAATTCGTGTGGCAAGCTGAAAGTCGTGCAACCCGGCACGCGCCCTATTCTTCCACGTACCAGGTGTCTTCTGACAGCATGACCTGTTGATGGCCGTAACCAGCCGGCATCATGGGGAAGCAGTTTTCTTGCGGCTGCACTTCCACATTCAGGAAATACGGGCCATCGTAATCAAAGCATTCACGAATGGCATCTTCCAGCTGCAAGGGGTCAGACACGGTTGCCGCACCCCAGCCAAAAGAGGTTGCCAGCGCCACAAAATCCGGAATGGAGGCGTTATAGCTGTGGCTGTAACGACCTTCGTGAATGAGTTCCTGCCACTGCCGCACCATGCCCATGTGCCGGTTATTGCACAGAATCACCTTGACCGGCGTTTCATGCTGAATGGCGGTCGATAGCTCCTGAATGTTCATCAATACTGAGGCATCGCCGCTGACACAGACAACCAGCGAATCGGGATTGCCAATCTGCGCGCCAATGGCGGCCGGCAGCCCGTAACCCATGGTTCCGGCACCGCCCGAGGTCAGCCACCGGTTGGGTTCGCGAAACTTCAGATATTGCGCCGCCCACATCTGATGTTGTCCCACATCGGTACTCACGATCACGTCGCGTCCGTCAATCAGATCGTTCACCGTTGCCAGCAGATGCTGAGGCAGGATGACCTCGTCCGAGGGGGTGAATCCCAGACAATCGGTGGCACGCCATTTTTCAATACGGGTCCACCAGTCATCAATCAGACCGGGTTCACGTTCCAACTGCTTCACTTCGTTGAACAAGGACTTGAGCACGGGGTAGCAATCGCCCACCAGAGCCACATCGGCGCGAACCACTTTATCAATAGAGGCGGGATCGATATCCAGATGGATCTTGACGGCATGCGGACAAAAATCCGAAAGCCTGCCGGTAATACGGTCATCGAAACGCGCGCCGATACATACAATCAGGTCAGCGTGGTGCATGGCCAGATTGGCTTCCAGCGTACCGTGCATGCCCAGCATGCCCACGAACTGCTTGTCGTTGGCCGGGAATGCGCCCAGACCCATCAAGGTCAGTGTGCAGGGAGCACCGGTGTAACTGACCAGGTTGGAAAAGACCTCGCAGGCATCCGGACCGGAATTGATCAGACCGCCTCCGCCATAAAACACGGGGCGTTTGGCGTTCACAATCAGGGAGGCGGCCCGCTTAATGGCGGCCTGCATCACAGACGCTGACATCTGGCCAGCGTTATTGGCCGGGGCCTCTGTCGGTTCGACATCTTCTTGCTCAGGCGCGGCCGCCATCTGTATATCTTTGGGAAAATCGATCAGCACCGGCCCGGGACGACCTGTGGCCGTCATGTTATAGGCTTTAGCGGTCAGGGCGGCCACGTCTTCCACGCGTTTGATCTGCGCATTCCACTTGGTGACCGGACGTGAAATGCCCACGGCATCACATTCCTGGAAGGCATCGGTGCCGATGGCGCTGGTGGCAACCTGGCCACTGATACACAGCACGGGGATGGAGTCGCACAGAGCATCCAGCAGGCCAGACGTGGTATTGGCCATGCCTGGGCCCGATGTGACCAGCACTACACCGGGTCTGCCGGTAGAGCGCGCATAACCCTCTGCCGCATGCATGGCAGCCTGCTCGTGCCGCACCAGTACGTGATGAATCCGGGGCTCGGAATACAGTGCATCGTAAAGCGGCAGCACGGCGCCGCCGGGGTAGCCGAAAATGGTATCCACGCCGTTTGCGATCAGGGTTTCTAACATCAGCTGGGCGCCGTTCATGGCAGGGGCATCATCGCGGGGTGTGTTCATTCTTCAAATCCAAACAGGCTAACAGGTTTGTCGCAAACTTAAATAATATCCTTTTTGCAATGGACTGACAGAATTCAAGGGATAACACGGTAAACTTACCGCTTCGTCATATGGCCGATGCTGGCCAGAAGTAGATCAGGCAAGGAGATAGTCATGAGTGTGCATACGACAGCCAAACGCATTACCGTTCCCCAGTTGCGGGCGTATAAAAATCAGAAAAAAATCGTATCGCTGACTTCCTACACCGCTCCCTTTGCCCGTGTGCTGGATGAATTCCTGGATATGATCCTCATCGGCGACTCGACCGCCATGGTCGGCTACAACATGGAAAATACCCTGGCCATCACGCTGGAGCAGATGGCCGCTCACGCGCGCGCGGTCGTGCGCTCAACGCAGAACGTCTGCGTGGTTGTAGACATGCCGTTTGGCAGCTACCAGGAATCGCCAGAGCAGGCGTTTCGCAACGCGGCCTATCTGTTGCGCGAATCCGGTGCTGACGCCGTCAAATACGAAGGCGGTGCCCCGCTGGCCGAAACCACGCGCTTTCTGGTTGATCGCGGCATTCCCGTGCTCGCCCATATCGGCCTGATGCCACAGTATCTGAACACCATGGGCGGCTTCAAGGCGCAGGGAATGTCAGACGAAGCGGCAGAGGTCATCTATCAGGACGCCCTGGCGCAGGAAAAAGCTGGGGCGTTTGCCGTGGTCATCGAAGGCACGGCCGAGCCTCTGGCACGACGCATAACCCAGGCGCTGGCAATCCCGACGATTGGTATCGGCGCCTCACCCGAGTGTGACGGCCAGATTCTGGTCGCAGAAGACATTTTCAATCTGACCCCCAACCGCATACCGAAATTCGCAAAACAGTTTTCTGATGTTCAGGCCGCCATCCGTGAAGGTGTGCAGGCCTATGCGAATGAGGTTCGGGAAGGCACGTTCCCAACCCTGGACAACTGTTTTGGCGTGAAAAAGAAATGAAGGAAAAAGCGAAGAACATAGCCACGCCGCCCTGGCATGTGGTGCGCAAATCAACCCTGCACGGCAACGGTGTCTTTGCCGCCAGAAACATTCCCAAGGGAACGCGCATCATTGAATATACGGGCAAACGGATTACGCCCGAGCGGGCAGATGAAATGCATCCGGTGAATCCGGACGATCCCTTTCATACGTTCTTTTTTTCAACCAGCAGCGGCAAAATCATTGACGGCGGCGATGGCGGCAATGATTCGCGCTGGATCAATCACAGCTGTGATCCCAATTGCGAAACCCAGGAAGGCAGCGGCGGCAAACGAGTCTACGTTTATGCCACTCGCGATATTCTGAAAGAAGAAGAACTCTTCTATGATTACGGACTGATCATGGAAGGCAGAATCACAAAGACACTGCGCGAACAGTACAAATGTCTGTGCGGTGCCAAAACCTGTCGCGGCACCATGCTCGCCCTGCCAGAGAAAAAGAAAGCGAAGAAGAAAAAGTAGTATTGAAGTTCGCAATGACTGCAAGTATCCGGAGATCAACCTCATGTTCCGGTCGTCTTATAGATATCTTTTCTCCATATCTCCATATGGGTATCGGGATGAGCGAGCTTATCGAATCCGAATTTTTTGTAGAGCCAGGGCGCTGTTGACGTCACCAGCGTGAAGCGGCGTACATTGGTCACAGAGGGATGAGCCATGACTTCTCTCATTAATTCATTAGAAATACCCTCGCCCTGGTGCTCATCCAGGACGAACACATCAACCAGATTGGCGAATGTGGCTTCATCTGTAATGACCCTGGCAAAGGCGATCTGTTGATTCGAAGACTGATCATAAACGCCGAAACACAAAGAGTTTTTAATGGAGACTTCGACCGTTTTTCTATTGATACCAAGCGCCCAGGTGGAACGCTCCGTCAAATAGTTGTGTATCAAATCAATATCTAGCAAGCGCTTGTCTGTGGATATATGAATCTGCATGATTGACCACTTAAATTTAAATTGGAATGCTACGCAATCCTGATATCGAATATGTTCCGGAAAGGGTCCGGATCCATTTCGCTCATCTTGCGGCCAAGAGTACTACCGTTTCTTTCAGCTACAGCTTCGCCGACTGACTTTCCTTCATCGCCGCAAGACATGTCTGTGCATCGCCAACGATAATTTGTGAGCTGCAGGCGATCATCAGGTTCAGATTCATGCCAAAGTCTTCTACCGTGTAACCCTGGGCATCAATCACACGACCGTTTTCCTGTCGCACGCCCGCCTGCGCTATAAGGGCGCGATTCTCGTCTGTATATGCCCACACGGGCTTGCCCTTTGCCACGGCATAACCCACTTCAAATACAGTACCTGAATCCGGCTCAAGCCCTCGAAACAGATTCAGATTTGCCATGACGCAGTCGGCCTGCTCAATAAGCGCAATGTTGGCCTGATAAATCCATTCTGCCAGTGCCTTGCCCTGCATGTCTGCGGGAGCGTCATTGTCCAGCGGATACAGGCCTTCAAAACCGTAGCGATCGCAAAGCGCCTTGAGCGATTCTCCATAACTCACTGCATCATCGCGAAACACATCAAAACCCGCAAGATACACTTTTTTCATTTACAATCCTTTCACCGTTACAGTCGGGCCAGGCCCCGCAAGCCACATATTACCGTTGGCAGCAGCAGTGCCGCAAACCCGCTTGCGGAATTCTCATTTTTGCAGATTTTAGAGGTACACCCGACAGACAGGTTCTGTCGTCCAATCATCATGCGCAATAACTTTTTCAAAGCACTGGCTGCAATTGTGCTGCTGGTGATTCTCGGCTTCTTCGCCACGACATGGTATTCGTCAACAAAAGTGGATGAGCAGGTCACGCAGCGCACAGAGCACATTAATGCCACACTTCGCGACAATGACCTGCCCGCTCAGATCTCCACAGAAAAGAAAGATGCAGGTCTGTTTTCATCGCACTACATTGTGTCATTACATATCGATTCCGGAAAGCAGTCGCACGTGCTGGATTTTGATGTCGTTGTTGAACACGGCCCCCTGCCCCTGACGCGCCTGCAACAGGGCAAACTGACGCCCGTGCAAGCCCTCAGTCATATCACGCTTATCAATAACGAACATTCGGCCGCTCTGTTTAAGCTAAGCCAGGATCAAACGCCCCTTCAAATACAGCTTCTGACCGATTTCGGAGGAAGCACGAATTACAAAGGCAACCTGACGTCTCTGTCCCATAACGACGACAAAGGCCAGCTGCATTTCGATGGAATGACATTTGAAGGAACCGTTAATGAGGCCACAACACTGGCTGAGTTCTCAGGTGTGATGCCTTTGCTACAGTTCACATTGCCCAAGGACAAAGATGGCACCGGTACTGTGCTGTTCCGGGACATGAAAATATCCTCACTTTATGACAATCGTGATACTGCGAACCCGGTCAGCAATCAGCAGTCGAGCATGGCAGAGTTCTCACTGACCAATGATACCGTGAATGTTCAGGCACGTGACTATCAGAACAGCCTGTCGGCCGACACCAAGAACGAGCAAACGACTATCAGCTCCCAGACCAAATGGAACGCACTGCGCATCAATTCAGTCGATCTTGGTTCTCTTCAGTACGGATTGAGTGCCGAAAAACTGAATCCTGGGGCAACCAAGCAGTTTTTTGACGCTTCCTGGCAGGTGCTGCTCGGAAACATCGGACTGGGAGATCGGGATTCAGAACATATGGCATCACTCTCCATGGCCACCGCATTGAGCCAGATGCTCTCTGGTCATCCGGACATAACGGTGGGTCCGATACTGTGGACACTCCCAGAAGGTGCCGCAAAAGCCAGCGTCAAGCTTGGACTGAATAATCCCCTGCCCCTCCTGTCGAAGTACCTTGATAGTAAAGTCGATCTGGTAATGCGTACGCTGCGCTCCGTCAACATCGAATTTGATGCTGACCAGGCCATGCCGACAGAAGCCGCCAGACATCTTGCTCAGCTTGCTTCAGGATCGGCCACTGGAGACGAAGATTTGTCGGCTGACGAAACCGCGAAAAAAATGACCAGAATCATCAATATTCTGGTCGATAACAAACTGTTGACTCAGAAGGATGGTCACATTGCTCTGACAGCCAATGTCAGTGGCGAGAAGTCACTTCTGGATGCAAAGCAGGTCGAGATGAACGGAGAATCGTTCGAGCTCGACAAATTTGTTCAGACACTGCAGGAGCGTGCCGCCGCGGCAGAGCAACAGATCGGAGAATTATCTGATCCCGAACCAGAACTGGAAGACGGATCGCAAGATCAGCCAGAGGCAAACTAGCCGTCTCGTTTGCTTTGCAGAAATGCTTTGCGAGAGCGCCTGGCGAAGGCGCTCTTTGAACGCTATGTTAGGTCAACGCAGACACTTTGCAGGCTCTGTGCGAAATCGAATCCATAATTTCGATACATTATTTCAATTGAAATTACCTGAAATTGAAGTATGCTTTTGCCAGAAATGGATTTTTTCGCACAGCACCTGATGCTGTTTCTTTCATGCAGTATTCCTTTTCAAACGCAAAGGAGTTCTTCGTCATGTCTGCTTCATTCGATCTTAAAAAGTCCGCTGATGGCCAGTTCTATTTTGTGCTTCACGCGACAGATGGCGCAACGTTACTCAGAAGTGAAACCTACACAACGCTTGCGTCTGCACGCAACGGCATTGAATCAGTACGCAAAAATGCCGGGACCGAGACACGCTACGCCTTTGAAAAATCCGCCAACGGCAAATCCTATTTCAATCTGAAAGCAGCCAACGGACAGGTCATCGGGACCAGCCCTCTGTTTGCCGATCCTAATGCGGCGCAACACGCCGCGGACACCGTGCGTCACCATGCGTCTGCGGCGCAGGAGAAAACCGTCTCAGGCTGATGTCGAAAAAACGGAATTCGAATAAATTGAATCTCGAATCAACCTGAGGTCGAATCAATCACATCTCTAGTCGATCGAATTCCGCTAAAAATCAGTCCCATACTGTCTCTGCAAATACGCGACTGGTCCCTTTCGGCTTTCAATGAGTTGCGGACAAATGAGAGGTGGACAGAAGAGACGTGGAAAGGCCAACCATCCGTGTCTCCGTCACCCTGCGTTCTCAATCCGCGGCGTGCCTCCACGCCGCCAGACATTCCCATAAATAGGGATTGTCGCAACTGCTCACTGACAGGCGCAGGTAGGTACTGACGCGTTGATCGGGATAGAACAGCGAACCGGGCGTCGCCGGTATCTGGTGCTGATTCAGTTGGCGCGCCAGGGGTTCGCTGTCGCGTTGCGTATCAAACCAGATAAACAGGCCAGCTGCAGGCGGTTGCGATATCGCGTAGCCGAGTGCCGCCAGCTTTTCCAGGACCTGCGTGCGGGCCTGATTGATGCGCTGACGCAGGCGTTCGATATACGAGCGGAAATGCCCGCCATGAATAATTTCATGAATAATGCGCTCGTTCAGGCTGGAAGTCGACAATCCCGACAGCAGTTTCAATGTAGAGATGTCACTCAGTACGGCAGCTGGCCCCGCAATATATCCCACGCGCATGGCGGCACCCAGCGTTTTGGAGTAATTGCCCAGAAGAAAGGTGCGCTCGCACTGATCGAGCGTTGCAATCCGCAAGGGTTTGCCTGTGCCCAGTTCACTGTAGGTGTCATCCTCTACAATCCACATCCTGTATTGCTGCGCAATCCGCAAGACATCATGCGCGACGTTGGCACTCAGGGTGAAGCCTGTCGGGTTGTGAACCGTACTATTACAGATGAAAAGCACGGGCTGATGTTTCTGGCAAAGCGTTTCCAGCAGGGCCGTATCGGGTCCCTGCGGCGTGCGAGGCACGGTAAGAATATTTACCCCCATCATGCGCAGATAGGCAAACACCACGAACCAGCAGGGTTCTTCTACCACTACAAAATCGCCCGGTTTCACAAACTGACGCACCAGCAGATCCACGGAATGGGTCACACCCGTGGTCAGCAGCACTTCACCTGCAGGCCGCAAGTGCAGATCCTGTGCCGAGAGCTGCGCCATAATGGTTTCGCGCAGCGGGGCGAAGCCCAGTGGCTCACCATACATCAGCGCCGATGGCTGCATCTTGCGCGTTACCTTGCGTATGGACCGCGCCACCATCTCACTGTCCAGCCATTCCTGTTTCAGTCCGATATTGTTGTTCTGCGAAAACAGGCGATTCAGAATCCATGGCACATCCATCTTGTCCTGCGGTAATGCAGTTGCAATATCACCACTTCTGATGCGTCGCGCGGGTTGTCTTTTATGCTGAACGAAATACCCCGAGCGCGCGTTGGCCGTAATGTGATTGGTCGCAACAAGCCGATCGTAAGCCTCAACAATCGTATAGCGACTGACATTGAGTTCCTGGGCCAGAAGCCTGACTGACGGCAGACGACTGCCTTGCCGGAATACGTTCTGTTCAATACAACTGACAAAGCGGTCGACAATCTGATCGACCAGCGTCTGTGATCCGGACCTGACAGGCTGCCAGTGCGCCAGCAGCGGTGCCGGCTGGGTCACTTCTTTCCCGGACACAGCGTTGGCATCGTCCGCAGGCAATGCGCTGCCAGTGGCCGGCACAGCTGTCGCTGCAGGGCGTAAAGTATCGGAAGACAAGGGCTGGGGCTGGGCGTTCATGGATCTGTTCCGGTAAAAGTAGCAGTACAGGACGGAAAAAACAGTCGATTTCTGTACCGGTACTGTACAGGTATCTTGGCATATAGTGTCTTCTCATGCAACACCTGATTCGGAACCCGCCGAATCAGCGGCCAGGAAAACATCATGACCTATCCCATGTTTATGGCATTTGCCATTTTTATCGCTGTGTCCTCGGTAACACCCGGACCGAACAATCTGATGCTGCTGTCTTCGTCCATGAACTTCGGCGTGCGCAGAACCATTCCCCATTGCCTGGGCATCAGTGCCGGCATGGGGCTGATGATCGTACTGATGTCATTCGGATTGCATTGGGTTATGCAGCATGCCGGCTGGGTCATTGATGTTCTGAAAATTGTGTCGCTGGCCTACCTGCTCTGGCTCTCCTGGAAAATCGCAACCATCCGGCCTGCGCCCATTACCTTGCAGGACGAAGCCTCACCATTTGGTTTCTGGAATGCGGTACTGTTTCAATGGATTAATCCCAAGGCGCTGGTCATGGTGATCAGCATGTTCAGTATCTATATTCCCGAGAATCTTGCGCAGACGACCCTGCTGCAAATTGTGGCAATTGCAATTGTCATCAATCTGGCTTGTATCAGTGTCTGGATGCTGGGAGGGTCTTTCATGCGCAGGCTACTTACCACACCCATTGCTCAGCGCAGCTTCAATCTTGTGATGGCCTTGCTGCTCGTTGCCTCGGTGATACCTATGCTGTCAGGCGAAATGGGGGTTTAAAGACCTGGGCAATATCGAGGGCAAGATCAAGGACGATCAGGGATCGCAATAATAGACCAGAGGATTATCAGGGGCGCAATATCTCGGGTGTCAGCGCCACACAGCTCAGGTTTCGCTTCCTGATCTCCTGCAGCAGGGCGGGCAACACCTGGGGTGTGATGGCCGGATAGTCATGCAACAGTACGATGGCGCCCGGCTCAAGCTGCCGCAGCACTTTGGCAAGTAGGCGTTGCGGGTCGGAGGCTACCGTATCGAACGAACGCACCGTCCAGCCAACGCAAGGCAGTCCGCTGGCCTGAACCGCAGCGGCAATGCCGGGATTGACCACACCGAAAGGCGGGCGGTACATCTGTGTCGTCACGCCGGTAATTTCGTGAATGGTCTGGTTGCAGCGCTGCAGATCTGCCAGTATTGTTGAGCGCGATTTAATCGGCAAGGTATGTGCGTGGCTGTAACTGTGATTGCCTATGGCATGCCCTTCCTCCACGATCTGTCGAAGCAGATCCGGCCGGGCTTGCGCGTGCGCCCCTACAATGAAAAAGGTGGCCTTGACCTGGTGCTCCCTGAGCAGCGCGAGCACCTGCGCCGTTCCCTCGGTAGGGCTGTCATCAAAGGTCAGGGCGATCTGCCCTCCTGAACGTGCCGAAGCGCTCCCCACAGCCGCCAGACTGCTTTCGTCTGTCGCCGTCTCTTGCGGCGCGATGCGCCTGAGCGTATCAACGTACAAGTTCATGCCCATGTTCATGCTGGCCAGTCCGAGCGTCACGACGTAGACGATCAGCACGACAACGGCGGCAACAGGCCATTGCAGACCAAGGCCGACACAGAGCAGAAGAACCAGGCAGTGAGCCGTCAGCGTATAACGGCGAAACCACGAAATCACGTTAGCGTAACCAGGCAAGGGACAATGGGCTCACTACAATAGCCAGTCACTCGCCTGCCGTCAAGCGATATGGGTCAGTATTGAGCCATTCTTGCTTCGGACAATTGCCAGATCTGCTGCAGCCGATCTGCGGCGCTGCGCTCACGATTGAGCATGGCATTCAGAAAATGCACCCGCTTAAGATAGAAGTGAACATCGCATTCCCAGGTCATGCCCATGGCGCCGTGCACCTGCAGGGCGTTTCTGACCGCAGTATCAGCCGCCTGCTGCGTTACTGTCTCGGCCAGCACCAGGCTCAGAGCAGAATCCTCCCCTTCGACTGCAGCCGCCTCTGCAATCAGCAGGCGCGCATTGTCAAGGTTCATCCAATCTTGTGCCAGGCGATGTTTAATCCCCTGAAAACCACCAACAGACCGCCCGAACTGCTGCCTCTCCTGAGCGTAAGCCGTGGCCAGTTGCAGCGCACGCGCGGCCACACCCAGCAGCTCGGCAGCAATCAGCAATCGACCTCTGGATTCATAGGCGATCCATGCTCCCGGACTGCAAGCCAGTACCGTCTTCTCCTGATTCGTCTGATCGGCCAGCCATGCGCTGTCTATCATCGGATCTATACCATCACCGGGTACCACCCCCGTTCCGGAATGCCATTGCGCCCGCAGCTTGCCTTCTGAATAGCTCAGTTTCAGCAAGGGCGCACCATTCAGGCAATAGGGCACAAAGCTGTGTCCGCGCGAGGATTCAAGCGCGAATCCCGCCAATTGTCCCTCGCTTAGCAGGGACTGTACGCGCTGTGTGACTTCCGCATTCGCATCTGCCTGATTCAGAAATGCAACGGTATTTATCCAGTAGCCAAGTGGCAGCGGAAGCAAGGCCATGCCTGCCAGCTCCATGACACGGGTCGCCTGGGTCATGGAGAGGCCAATGCCACCCCGCGGCTCGGGAACCAGCAACAGTGGCCAGCCCTGTTCACAGAGTTGAGTCCACAATTGCGAATAAACCTCTCGATCAGTCGACGCAATGGCACTCTCGGTAAACAAGTTGGCCGGAACGGCAGCAGAATCGTCACCAACCGGATCTGCCGTCGGAGCAGCATTCTCAAACGCGGAAGCCCGGCTTTCCCCTGCGCCCTTTGCTGGCACACGTGCAGCTTTTCGTAACGCGGACAGCGAACATTGTTCCTCAAGAAACCGCTGAAAAGGATCCAGCAACAGATCATCTTCGGTATCTTGCATCTCTTATCCTTTTGCCAGTCCAAGTACTTTTTCGCCGATGATATTTCGCTGTATCTCGGAGGTGCCGGCCAGAATGGTTTCGGCACGAGCCCATAGGCTTGCATGGCTGAAGAATTCTGCCTCGGCCTGCATTGATTCCTGAGGCGCGCACACGTTGACGCCAAGCAATTCGATGGCAAGATCCAGCATGCGCTGATGAGCCTCACTCCAATGCACCTTGGTGGAGGAACCCTCAGGCCCCGGCGGATCCCCGTTCATTGCTGCCTGCAATGCGCGACGCGATTTCAATTGCAATATGGCGCTGTCGGAAAAAAGCCTTGCCCAGCGTTGCTGATAGTCCTGCAATGTCGCAGGACTCAGTTGCGGCGCAACCGTATCAATCAGACGTCGCACTCGTGCAAGCTCCCGCTCGAACTGCACCAGCCGTGGGATGAAGTACGTTCCGCGCTCGAAACTGGCAGCAGCCATGGCCATGGCCCAGCCCTCTCCTTCGCGCCCCAGCAGACAGTCTTCCGGCACAAATACCTGCTCAAAGAACACTTCGCAAAACTCGGCCTGACCGGTCAACTGTCGTATTGGTTCGACACGGATTCCCGGCTGATGCATATCAACCAGTAAAAAACTCAGTCCGCGGTGCCGCTGCGACTCGCTGTCTGTTCGGACCAAAACAAAACAGTAGTCAGCCAGATTGGCAAATGAGGTCCATATCTTGTGACCGTCCAGCACGTAGCCGCCCTCTGTTTTTTTGGCCCGACTCTTCACCGCAGCCAGATCCGACCCGGCAGCCGGTTCCGAGTATCCCTGGCACCAAATGTTTTCGTTGCGCAGAATGCCGGGCAGATACCGCATCTTTTGGGCTTCCGTCCCAAAATGCAGCAGCGTGGGCGCGAAAATGCCATGACCAATCAAATTGACACCAAGAGGCGCGCCGCTACGAGCCAGTTCCTCCAGATAAATGGCCTGATGAGATAACGGCAGCCCTTTGCCACCGTATTTTTCAGGCCAGCCAAGGCCCGACCAGCCGTGACGACAGAGCGTGTCTTCCCAGCCACGACGATAGTCCAGCGAAACCGGATCAGGATCGCCCTGCCATTCGCACTGAAACTTGGCATAATGCTGCGTCATCCAATCCCTGACGCAGGCACGGAACGCATCGGGCTCTTTGGGTAAATTCTGCGACTGCATTATGGGTTCATCGTGATGTGAGCCTTACGGATAACTTCACCCCAGGTCTTCACATCCTTTTCTATGAATCTGCCAAAGGTGGCCGGATCACTACCGATGACATCCAGACCAAGGGTTTTGAATTTTTCCTTCACATCATCCTGCTGTACGCTTTCCTGCACGGCTTTATAGATCACGTCAGACACTTCCGCTGGTGTTCCCTTGGGTGCAACCAGACCCAGCCAGGGCATGGCAGAAAAGCCAGGAACCGCTTCGGAAATTGTTGGCATATCGGGAATGGATGGAGAAGGCTTGTCTGTGGTCACCGCAAGCACTTTGACTTTGCCCGCCTTTTGGTAGGGTCCGGTGGACGCCCAGGCGTCGAACATGACCTGTACCCGGCCGGAAATCAGATCAGTGAGCGCCGGTGCGCTTCCTTTGTAGGGGATCTCCTGCATGTCGACCTGCGCCATGCTTTTGAACAGTTCGGCTTCCAGCTGTGTGGACGATCCTGTGCCCAGGGAAGCGTAGCTCACCTTGCCTTTATTCTTTTTCAGATATTCAATCAGCTCTTTCACGTTGCTGACGGGCACCTCGGGATTAACCGATATCACATGCACCACCGATGCCACCTGCGTAATCGGCACAAAGCTTTTCACCGGATCGTATCTCGCATCCTTATTGATGCTGGGAATGGTGCCCAGGGACGAGGCCGCCAGCAAAAGCGTATAGCCATCGGGTTTCGCATTGGCCACATGCTGAGAAGCAATCAGCGTACCCGCTCCCGGTTTGTTTTCAACGACCACCGGCTGCTTCACTTTTTTTGCAATTTTTTCAGCGAGCAATCTGCCCAGTGTATCGGCAGCGCCGCCAGCCGAAAAAGGAATCACAATGGTGATTGGCTTTTCGGGATAGGCTGCCGCCGCAGTTCCAGGCATGACAATCGTCATCGCGCCCGCAATCAGGGTCGCGGTCATGCACAACAATTTTGGTAGAAATTTGATTTTCAGCATGGGATGTCTCCGTTGTTTATTATTACGCTTGTGTTAGCACTACATTGTTGAACCATATCTCGACAGTTATTTCGCTTGTGGTATTGAAGGAATCAGCAGCGCATCCAGCATTGCGACCCCCTGCCCCTCTTCTTTCACGAGCAAGGGGTTGATTTCTATCTGATCCAGTGCAGGCTGGGCTGACAGGAAAGCCTGACCCACTGCCACCATCGCATCTGCGGCCGCCGGCAAATCAGCACGCGCCCGCCCACGAAAGCCATCCAGCAGCGCAAAGGCTTTCAGGCTGCGCAGCATCCGCAGAGCCTGATCGTGCGAGACTGGCAACAGCGCATGCGCCGTATCACGATAAATTTCAGTCATGATCCCGCCAATTGCAACGGTAAGGACGGGGCCGAACACCGGGTCGCGGGTCGCTCCTATAAGTAGCTCCGCCACGCCCTGCTGCATCGGGCTGATCATGACGCCTGCAATATTGACATCGGACTGGTATCTACGCACATTTTCCAGAATTCGATCAAACGCAGCGGCGGCCTGCTCGCCTCCCCTGATGTTCAACAGCACACCGCCTGCTTCCGTTTTATGAGCAAGATCTGCGCTCACGATTTTCATGGCAAGCGGCGCCTCAAAACGCGATGCAATGTCCAGGGCTTCTTCGCGCGTTCTGGCTATCGTCACATCGGGATCGGGCAGGCCAAATGCCTGCAGATAGCGCCTGGCTTCGCCCTCGTGACATGGCATG
The DNA here is from genome assembly GCA_040393685.1 of Advenella kashmirensis. Taxonomy (GTDB): domain Bacteria; phylum Pseudomonadota; class Gammaproteobacteria; order Burkholderiales; family Burkholderiaceae_B; genus Advenella; species Advenella kashmirensis_C. The sequence goes on from JBEBTQ010000022.1 coordinate 15,156, forward strand.
TCCGGTACGACCTGGGCATTCATCCGCAAGCTGCCATCGCCAGCAGCCAGGCTCTGCCCACGCCGCTGCTGCCACTGCAGAAACGGTGCCAGCGCCCTTACCGCGTGCCCAAGATCATCAAAAACCGGCACGCCAGCCGCCCTGAGGGCTTCTCGACTGCTGGCCTTGCCAGTGTCGATCGCCACGAAAAGGCGGGGGTGTTTTCTTACGACTTCAATCAATGGTTCCGCCATGCGATCCAGCATATAGCCCGGCGCATTGATGACTACCGTATCCAGCGCCGGCGTCACGGCCAGCGCTTCCAGTACATGCGAGACGAACTGTGGGTCGTTGACGATATTGCCGGTCACATCGACAGGGTTGCCCACCATTCCATAGGCAGGGATTCCCTTGCGTAGCTGTACCTGCACCTCATCCGGTAGATCCGGCAGCTGCAGGCCATGCTGTATGAATCGGTCAGTCAGAATCGCGCCCAGGGCACCAGACATGGTCACGACACCCATGCGAGTGCCGGCGGTGCGTTCTCGCAGTCCAGCCAGCATGGCAATATTAGCCATCTGGGCAAAATCGTCTGCGGCAATCACATTCAGATCGCGGAACGCTGCTTCGTAGATTTTCTGATCGCCCGCCAGCGCACTGGTGTGCGACTGCACGGCGGCAGCACCTTTCTCGGTCACGCCGGCTTTCAGAATCACCAGTACCTTACCCTGCTCGCGCAATCGCTGGCAGGCCCGAATAAAGCGCTGACCGTCGCGAATCTGCTCTACATACCCCAGCACCACTTCCGTATGCGGGTCTTCTGCCAGGTATTCGAGGTATTGCGCAAAATCCACGACGGCTTCGTTACCGGTATTGATGAAATGGGTAACGGGAATGTCCTGTGCACGCAGCAGACCATATAGCGCTGAACACACATTGCCGCTTTGGGTGAGTACACTGACGCGGCCGGCGCCCTCCTGCATACTGGTCGTTTTGAAGATCGCGGCAAAAGCCGTGAAAGCACGCGAATTCAGGTTGGCCATGCCCATGCAGTTGGGACCAGCCACCTGCATGCCGCTTTGCTCACAGAAGCGGGTCAGCTCATGCTGCAGACGAGCGCCTTCTTCTCCCTCTTCGGCAAAGCCCGCAGCATAGACCACGGCAGCTTTGATGCCCATATCGTGGCAGCGACGCAGCATCGCGGTGACATCGCGGGCACCGATAGCCAATACCGCCAGATCAGGCACCTCTGGCAGATCTTCTATCTGCGGATAACAGCGATAGCCAAAGACCTCGTTGTATTTGGGATTCACAGGATACACCTGACCGGCAAAACCAAAGCGCGACAGCAGTTCCAACGGCATTCCGCCGATACGGCCGGCATTGTCACTGGCACCAATCATGGCAATGGAGCGTGGATTCAGCAAGGGTTCAAGCAACTGGCTCATTGACTCACTCATGCGCTGTCACCTGCCTTATTGCGCTGTATGGCCTGCGCCAGACCTTTTGCTTTTACCTGGGAAAACTCTTCACTCATATGCGAAAGCTGGTGAATATCAAAGTGGGCTGACAGGGCCGTGCGCAGACCCTGCGCATCCAGGGTCCGATTGAGTGACTTTTTCACAAGTCTGAGTGCAAAGGGAGGCGCGGCTGCAACGCGAGCTGCCAGTGCCTGGGTCGCGTCCTCCAATTGTGCGCGCGGCACCACGCGATTGACCATGCCTATCTGCAGCGCTTCCTGCGCAGACACTCGTTCACCGGTAAAAAGCATCAGCTTGGCCTGACGCAAGCCCATGACCCATGGGTGAATCAACACTTCCGTGGCGGCAGCAGCCAGCGTATGACAAACGGGATCGGAGAAAAAAGCATCGTCTGAGCAGACCACAAGATCACACATATTGGCGATCATGAAGCCGCCCGATACGCAGGCGCCCTGCACCTGCGCAATCACTGGTTTGGGAAAGTCCCAGATTCTCATGCAGTAATCGAAATAGCGCAGCGATTCAT
>JBEBTQ010000023.1:0-16830 GCA_040393685.1 Advenella kashmirensis
TACGTTATTGGTTATGTCATTCAGGCGATCAGCCTGTACATGCCGCCGTCAGATGGCGTTGCCGGGTATCTGTTCAGTTCCGGCTGGATTTTCAGAAACTTCCTGTTCTTCGGCTTTCCGCTGTTTTCCATTGGGTATCTGATTGCAAAACACAAGCTGCATAAGGCGCCTCGACATGATCCGCAACTGCTGCTGGCCATTCTTGGCGCAGCCATATTGCTGATTCTGGAAAGCACGGCCTATTATTTTATGCATCCACTCAAAGACGGCGTGGATATGTATTTATCACTGCTGATTCTTTGTCCGCTGATATTTCTTTTCTTTCACAGTCGCTCCGCAAGGCTCAATACAGACTTTCTGTCCAAGCTTTCAACGGCCATTTATCTGACTCACGTGTTCTTTATCAATGTTCTGGTCAATGCCGGATGGATGGAGCAGGGCACTGCATTATTCGTCATGGTGATGTTTGCCAGTGCGCTGGTTTCCGCCGTGCTGGTATGGTCTGATCGCAAATGGAATATGTTGTTCTGAGAACGAGATTTCGGAGACAGGTGTTTATGTGCCGGCACGGCGACGATCTGTAATAAGAGACCGGCAGGAGTGGGCAAATGATGCCGGGCGATATCACGGAACCGATAGCTATCGAAGAACCCAGCGCTATCGCGAGACCGGCTTAAATTCCATCTGTCATTTTCATCCGGCATTTTTCATCTGTCATTTTTTTCCGGAGCCATTTTCAGAACCATTTTCGGAATCTGCCTCGTCCGATTCGCCATTCATATCCTCTTCAGGCAATTCAATCTGGTCAAGCTGTTCCCACAATGTTCCCATGCGGTCGAAATAATCATAAATATCAACCAGCGACAGGTCATCGGTTTCCGGCGAGCCGCCAAGCACTGGCGGTGTGGGCAGGGCGAAGACTGCTTTTTCCGGAACCGGCTCTTCAATAACCGGAGCAAGCAAGGCGAGAGAGAAGTAATCGGAGATAAATTCAGGATCGCCCAGGACGCTGCGAAACTGCTCAAAATCTGCGGCGATCTGTTCGAGTTCGCCGTCTGTGGTGTCAAGGAACAGAATTCGCCCCGTCTGCGCATCCAGCAGAAAGCAGTCTCCTGTTTTTGTCACCAGCAGAAGTTCGACCTCCGAAGTGACAAGCCATCGCCAGTTTTTCAGCAATCTTGCGGTGTCAAGGTCATCGGTGGCAATGGTGAGATCGTTCAGGTTCACTAGGGCTCCTCGCGGTGGCATAAATACAGAGGGCTTATTTCGCTGCCTTCACCGAGTCAAAGTACGCATTCGGTAGCGAACATCTCGCGCCGCCTGAAAGAACCGGGCCGCTGTTATGACGACTGTATCCGCAGGCGGTATTCGTCGTCGTTCATAAAGATATATCTTACCGCATCAATCAGACTCAGAAAGACCGTAAGGGGCAGCCAGATAAAGCTGATGATCAGATACAGCAGACCCATCCCGATCTGTCCGTTATAGAAGCGATGCGCGCCCAGCCAGCCCAGGAAGATCGCCAGAAAAATGGCGATTTTTCGCGAACTGGCCTGTCGGGTAAGTTCTTCGTCCTTATTTTTATAGATCCACAGGCACACGATGACAGTGACAACGAGAGCAACCAGGATTTTGACAGGATGCGCAGAAACGTATCCTGACACGGTGTAATAGAGATCCGAGAAGTTGTAGATCACCAGCCCTGTGATATCGTGCAGCCAGACGGCCAGTGCTGTAAACACGCCTTCGCCAAATGTCAGGCCGATCAGGACAATAATAAATACGATGATGGGCAGAAGTACTTTCTGTAGCATGGCAGTGGCCTCGGTGAGCAAAGTTGTGTTTCCCTATCTCAGATAGGGATATATTCTCATAAAAACAAGGCGTTAACGCGCGCGACGGCGCCTGAATACTTCACTGCGTTTCGGTCGTGAGAAAGCAAAATCACGACTGTGCGAGTGAGAACACGTTTTCACCGAAAGGCAGGCTGCGGCCACTGATCAGGCTGGACATGACTTGTGCCGAGCCCGTGGCCAGCGTAAATCCCAGCGCGCCCTGGCCAATGTTCAGCCACAAATTGCCGTAACGTGTCGCGTCAATAATCGGCTTGCCCTTGGGCGTGGCAGGCCGCAAGCCCGTCCACAGTGTGGCCAGATTGTAGTCTCCGGCACCGGGAAAGAGGTTGCGCGCTTCCTGTTTGAGGGCCTCAATTCGCGAAGCATCAATTCGGCGATTCAGTCCCACCATATCTGCCATGCCGGCGACCCGAAGGCGTTCGCCCAGCCTTGCGTAGACCACTTTGCGTTCGTAATCGGTCACGCTCACGACTGGCGCACCCGTGGCATTCTGGATAGGCAATGTCAGGCTATACCCCTTGAGCGGGCTGACGGGCACAGAGATTCCCAGGGGCTTGAGCAGGGCAGTACTGTCGCAGGCCAGCGCGACCACAATATGATCAGGCGTCAGATCTTCGCCCTGAGCCGTATGTACGATGACTTTGTTGCCGGCACCAGCAACCAGACGGCTGACCGTGGTATTGAAACGGAAATTGACCCCGCGCTGTTGCAGAATTTTTTTCAATGCGACCGAAAACTGATAGCAATCACCGCTTTCTTCGCTCTCTGTATAGATACCGCCACTCAGATGATCCCTGACGCGCTGCAGCGCCGGCTCCAGTGCCAGACACTCGTCAACCGAGAGCGCCTGTTGTACACAGCCCAGTGACCGCTGAAAATCAAGCTGTTCCACGGCGTGATCGAACGAATCTTTACTGCGATGAACAATCAGCTTGCCGGCTCGTTTGTGATCGAAGGCAATTGCTTCCTGTTGCATGATTTCATGGTACAGATCACGACTCAGAAAGGAAAGGGCAAGCAGTTCGCGGGTGGTCTGATTGCTTTGCGTCTCGTTGCACGCTTTGACGAATCGCAGGTTCCAGCACAGTGTCGCGGGATCAAGACTTGGGCGAAAACGTAGCGGAGAGTTACGGTCCAGCAGCCATTTGGGCACATGACTCATGACGCCGGGGCCGGCCAACGGGGCAACATAGCTGTATGACAGCTGTGCGCCATTGGCGAAACTGGTTTCCAGCGCCACGTCGCTGTTGCGCTCGATCACCGTGACGTCAAACCCTTCCTTGTTTAGGTAGTACGCAGAGGTCAGCCCGATGATGCCGGCACCCAGAACCAGAACTTCCATAATCTTTCCGTTAATTTGAATGTAGAGTCGTACGACTGCCATTCCCTATCCAAGCAGGGGAATGCTCGCTGTTACTCTGATTATAAGGAATTCAGCCAGTCAATATCGGCCTGAGTGAATCCGGCCGCCATTCTGGCTTCTACATTGAAGGGGCCACGGGGTTTGGCGACACGATAAGTTTCAATCAGGGACGCGTAGGTTTGAACCGGATCACGGTTTTGCTGTTCGCAGCAGTACAGATACCAGCGGTTCCCAATCTGGACATGGCCTATTTCATCACGCAGGATAATGTCCAGGATTTCAACGCCCCGGCTGTCGTTGGCATCGCGCAGCCGGTTCTGTATTGCCGGGGAGACATCCAGGCCGCGTGCCTCCAGGGTCCGCGGCACCAGGGCCAGGCGGGCCAGAATATCATCGCGGGTTTTTTCTGCCATATCCCACAGTCCGTTATGTGCCGGGAAATCTCCGTACTGGTAGCCACTGGCGGCCAGATGGCCGCGTACCAGTGAGAAGTGGTAGGCTTCTTCCCTGGCTACCTGTGCCCAGTCCCGGTAGAAATCATCGGGCATTCCGGGAAACCGCCAGATAATGTCCAGTGCCAGATTGATGGCATTAAATTCGATATGTGCAATGGAATGCATAAGAGCCGCTTTACCCTGGGGCGTATGCGCAGAACGCACCGATACCTTGCGCGGATCAACCAGCTCGGGCTTTTGCGGCCGCCCCGGCAAGGGCGTAGCGGGTCGCAATGACGCGTCAGGAGAAATGGGCAATGTGGGCTGTAGCGCCTGCACCGCGGTGATTTTTGCGCATGGGTCAGGCTCACTCAGGGCATCGAGAGCCGCCTGGCGAAGAGAACGTGGGTCAGTAGACATATCGGAAACGAAACTGCTTAGTCGGCATTCCCGTATTTTAGCTAATGGTGGTCAATGGTATAGTCTTGTTTTTATCTGCACAGGAAAACTTATGCCTTCCCCCTCACGTATTGTCTTTCTTGACCGCGCCACATTACCTGAATTCATAGAACTGAAGGCATTCGATTTTCCGCATGAAATCCAGAGTTACGATCAGACCGCGGCCAGCGAAGTCAGCGAACGCATTTGCGATGCTCATATCGTGATCACCAACAAGGTACCTGTCTCGGCTGAAGACGTGGCGCAGGCCAAAGAGTTGAAACTGGTTGCGGTGGCTGCAACCGGTACCAATATCGTGGATGTCGATGCCTGCCGTCAGCAGGGAGTTGTGGTCACCAATATCCGTAATTATGCCGTCAATACGGTACCTGAACATACCCTGGCGCTCATCTTTGCCCTGCGGCGCAGCCTTGTTCCCTATCACCGTTCTGTCTCCCAAGGGCGCTGGGCGCAAAGCGGGCAGTTCTGCTACTTTGATTTTCCAATCAGTGATCTGGCGGACAGCACCATCGGTATTTTTGGCTCAGGCGCATTGGGCAGCGCTGTCGCCAAAAGAGCACAGGCGCTGGGCATGAACGTCATGTTCGCCGGGCGTAAAGGACTGTCCGACGTCAAAGAGGGTCATACACCGTTCGATACAGTGATTGAAAAGGCAGATATCCTGAGCCTGCATTTACCGCTTACGCCGGAAACCCGCAATATGATCGGCAAAGACGAACTCTCTCGCATGAAAAAAACCGCCATCCTGATCAATACGGCACGTGGCGGACTGGTAGATGAAGCGGCACTGGCAGATGCTCTGGAAAACAACCGTATTGGCGGTGCGGGCTTTGATGTGGTCACGCAGGAACCCATGCCGGATACACACCCGTTCATGCGCCTGATGAACAGGCCAGACTTTATCCTGACTCCGCATGTAGCCTGGGCAAGTCGCCAGGCCATACAGGCACTGGCCGACCAGCTCGTGGATAACATCAATGCATTCGTCCAGGGTGAAATCCGCAATCAGGTCTGATCCTGCCCTCTGGATTTGGCTTTCATGAATTGGCTTCCTTGATTCGTCTTCGTTGATCTGATCCCGTTGATTCGTCTTCGTTGATTTGACTTCGTTGATTTGACTTCGTTGATTTGACTTCGTTGATTTGACTTCGTTGATTCGGCTCGGCAATTCTGGCGACGATCACCAGAATACGATGAGCCGGATACTTCACCCCGATCGGGTGGGGTCGGTTACGATATTTACTATTTTCTGTGCCAGCCGCATTGGAATAGGTAGAAATACGCGTTGTCAGAATTGCGAATTTTTTCAATAATCAGATGGACGTCGCATCAGCGAGCAGAATCATCAGCAGGAAGAAAATAACAAAAAAAGCAGAGTGGAGCATGGCAGAGACAACAACGCTATACGGGGAGTTCGACTACATTATTGCAGGCGCCGGATCTGCTGGTTGTCTGCTGGCCAATCGGCTTTCTGCCGACCCAGGCTGCAGGGTATTGCTGCTGGAAGCGGGCGGTGATGACAAATGGCGCTGGCTGCATATCCCCGTCGGATACCTTTACTGTATTGGGAACCCGAATACCGATTGGTGTTTCACAACCCACGCCGACGCCGGTCTTAACGGTCGCAGCATTGCGTACCCTCGTGGTCGCGTACTAGGTGGCAGTTCAGCCATCAATGGCATGATTTATATGCGAGGCCAGCAGCAATACTATGACGGCTGGCAGGCATTGGGTAATGAGGGCTGGGGATGGAATGAACTCCTGCCTCTGTTTAAGAAATTCGAAAACCATTATCAGGGTGAGTCGGCATTTCATGGTGCCAGCGGTGAATTGCGTGTAGAAAAGCAAAGACTACATTGGGATATTCTGGATGCGTTTAGAAGTGCTGCCGAGCAGGCCGGCATCCCAAAGATCGAAGATTTCAATTGTGGTAATAATGAGGGCTCTTCCTATTTCCAGGTGACGCAGAAAAGAGGAGTGCGATTCAGTGCCTCCACCGCGTTTCTCAATCCGGTAAAAGAACGTGAAAATCTGACCGTTATCACAAATGCAGTGATTGACCGCATCAATTTTCAGGACCGCAACGCACGTGGATTGCGCTTTCGCCATAACAATCATTTCTTTCATGCCAATGCAAAGCGGGAAATTGTGCTCAGTGCCGGCGCTATCGGTTCTGTCCAGATTCTGCAGCGTTCGGGTATCGGCTCGGGAGATCTGATGAACTCGCTTGGCATTCCGCTGGTACATCATTTGCCCGGTGTTGGACGCAATCTTCAGGATCATTTGCAACTGCGCATGATCTATAAGGTAGAAAAAGCGCGAACGCTCAATACCATGATGCGCTCGCCGCTGGCAAAGGCAATCATGGGTCTGCAATATGCGTTCCTGAAAAAGGGGCCTCTCACCATGGCACCGTCGCAACTGGGCATATTTGCAAAATCATCGCCCAGACAGGCTCGCGCCAATGTGGAATATCACGTGCAGCCGCTGTCATTGGAAAAGTTTGGTGATGGCCTGCATCCTTTTCCTGCCTTCACCGCTTCGGTATGTAATGTGCGACCCACAAGCCGCGGTACGGTTTCCATTGTGTCACCTTCTCTGGAAGATAAACCCCACATCCTTTGCAACTACCTGAGTACCGATGAAGATGTGCAGGTAGCGCTGGAAAGCATTCGCCTTACACGGCGCATAGCAGAACAGGCCGCACTGGAGAAGTATGATCCTCAGGAGTTCCGGCCTGGTCCTCTTGCCAAGACCGATGAAGATCTGATTCGTGCTGCCAGTAATATAGGAACAACGATCTTTCACCCCGTGGGCACATGCAAAATGGGTAACGATGAGCTGGCCGTGGTCGATTCGCACCTGCGCGTTCACGGCATCAACAGGCTGCGTGTCATCGATGCCTCGGTCATGCCTGCTATTACTTCCGGCAATACCAATGCGCCCACCATGCTGATCGCCGAAAAAGGGGCAAGCATGATTTTGCAGGACGCATCACAATGAAAATCCGGTTTTATTCCTGACACGCATATCGTCATGGCAGTGTGTAATATAACCGTCGGGCGTTTGCCGCAGAATTGCAATTGAAATAATGAAGACTGCCAACGGCTTACAACCGTTATCAATCATAAGCCGGATTGTTTATATCCGTGATCTATAAATAAAGACAAATTTATTCGTTCTGAATCCGCCGGCCAGCCGATAAGATGACTTCTTACTGAAGTCGCGTGGCCATTGATGGACCACCGGCTGCGTCATGGATGAACGAAATATGGCTGTTACTTCAGGCGAAACCGGTGCCGCTTCAATCTTTGAACGGCCAATACTCTGGTCGCCGCCTTCACGCAAACCGGATCAGGCAGCGCTCGATGCAAAGAGCACGCAGCTGCGTGGGCGCCTGCGCGCAATTGCCACGGACCACCGGCGCGTGCGGCTTGCATCAAGCCTGTCCGCGGAAGACATGGTTATCACAGATGTGATATTGAGGGATGCCGACAAGGCAGTCTCTGAAAATATCGATATCTTTACTCTGGAAACCGGTAGGTTACCTGCTGAAACGCTGGCACTGCTTGATGACATCGAGGGGCGCTACGGTGCCCGGCTTGAAATTTACAGACCCGATGATGCCTCGGTGCAGGATTTCATCGCCCAATATGGTCTGAACGGATTCTATGAAAGCCTTGAGGCACGTAAAGCCTGTTGCCACATACGAAAGGTCGTGCCACTGGCGGCGGCGCTCAGCGGGGCTGACGCCTGGATTACCGGGCAGCGCCGCGAACAGTCTATTACACGCACAGACCTGGCCCTCGCCGAACATGATTCGGCACGCGGTATTGAAAAATACAATCCGCTGTTTGACTGGACTGAACAGGAAATCTGGGCGTATGTCGAACAGTTCAGTGTACCGGTGAACGCGCTGCATTACGAAGGTTACCCAAGCATAGGCTGCGATCCCTGTACCAAGGCGGTTCGTGCAGGAGAAGATCCGCGCGCGGGCCGCTGGTGGTGGGAGAACCAGAATAACAGGGAATGTGGTCTGCACGTTCACAATTGAACGTAGGTCATTTGTTGGTACTGCATTAAACAAATTATCAGGGAATATTATTAATTATGGATACGCTATCCGGTTCGATCAATCATCACGACGCGCAGTTGCATACTGCCCATCTGAAAAGGCTTGAAGCCGAATCCATTTATATCATCCGGGAAGTGTACGCACAAAGCCGTTCGCCCGCCTTGCTGTTTTCTGGTGGCAAGGATTCGGTTGTTCTGCTGCATCTTGCGCGCAAAGCGTTTCGGCTGGGTAACCGACCTTCAACCCTGCCATTTCCTCTGGTTCATATCGATACCGGTCACAATTTTCCTGAAGTCATTCGCTTTCGGGATGCGCTGGTTGCAGCCGAAAACCTTCGTCTGGTTGTCGGTCATGTGGAAGATTCCATAAAAAAGGGAACGGTACGTCTGCGTAAGGAAACCGATTCGCGCAACGCCGCGCAGGCGGTCACACTGCTTGAAACCATTGCCGAGCATGGCTTTGATACCCTGATGGGGGGCGCACGCCGCGATGAAGAGAAGGCCCGGGCAAAGGAGCGGATCTTTTCCTTTCGTGATGAGTTCGGTCAGTGGGATCCCAAAGCGCAACGCCCCGAGCTGTGGGAAATCTATAACGCCAGAATTCACCCGGGAGAACAAATTCGGGTCTTTCCTATCTCCAACTGGACCGAACTGGATGTCTGGCAGTACATCGAACAGGAAAACCTGGCCCTGCCTGAAATCTATTACGCGCATGAACGTGAGATCGTCAGACGCAAGTCATTGCTGGTGCCCGTCACGCCGCTGACGCCCGTGCAGGACAATGAGAAGAGCGAAGTGGTCAGCGTGCGATTTCGTACCGTTGGCGACATCAGTTGCACATGCCCGGTGGCCAGCGTTGCAGCAACGCCGGCAGATATCATTCGTGAGACTGCGGTTGCAGAAATCACAGAAAGAGGGGCAACGCGAATGGATGACCAGGTGAGCGAGGCTTCAATGGAAAAACGCAAGAAAGAAGGCTACTTCTGAATCATCAGGATCAATGACGATGACAAATGTGAATACAAACGGACTGCTGCGCTTCATTACTGCAGGATCAGTCGACGACGGAAAAAGTACACTGATTGGGCGCCTGCTGTTTGACAGCAAGGCGGTGCTGAGTGATCAGTTGCTGGCGGTCAGCAATGCCAAACATAAGCGTACTGCAGGCGAGCAGATTGACCTGTCGCTGCTGACCGACGGCCTTGAGGCCGAGCGGGAGCAGGGTATTACGATTGACGTAGCCTATCGCTATTTTTCATCTGCCCGGCGCAAATTCATTATTGCCGACACGCCGGGGCACGAGCAATACACCCGAAATATGGTGACTGGCGCATCTACGGCCGATGCGGCAATTGTGCTGATTGATCCGGTGCGCGCCCTGGACGAGAATGGCAATGTGACTCTGCTGGCTCAGACGCGGCGCCACAGTGCACTTTTGCGTCTGCTTGGCATTCGACATATTGTGGTGGCTGTCAACAAGATGGATCTGATTGATTTTGACCAGGTCAGATTTGAGAAAATTCGTGATGCTTATGCCGCACTGGCAACGCAGCTGGGTATCGAAACTATCCACTACATTCCTGTGTCCGCTCTCGGTGGCGACAATGTGGTGTTCCGCAGTGACAACATGCCCTGGTATCAGGGAGAGCCTTTGCTCGCGCTGCTGGAATCCATTGAACTGAAGCAGACAGGAGAGAGTGATCCTCAGGCGCTGCGATTTCCAGTTCAGCTTGTGATACGCCAGGACGGAAATCAGGCTGACGGCTTTCGCGGCTATATGGGCAAGCTGGCCGCAGGGAAGCTGCAGCCTGGCCAGGCTATCAAGGTTCTGCCAGCCAACCAGACGGCGATTGTTACCGAAATTCTGGGACCTGACGGCCCATTGACATCTGCTGTGGCCGGCGATGTTCTCACACTCAGTCTGGATCGTGATATTGATGTATCCCGAGGCGACATCTTCGTTGCCGAAGAGGCCGACGTGCAACCAAAACGCGCGATAGAAGCTGATCTGTGCTGGTTCGATACAGATCCTCTGGATCTGAAGCGCAAGTATCTGATGCGTCATACCTTTGCGTCGGTGCCGGTGCGGATCAGCAGGATTGATAAAGTCCTGGACGTGAAAACACTGCTCAGTGAAAGCGGCAGCGAGCAACTGCACCTTAACGATATCGGCCAGGTGCAGCTCACACTGCAGAAACCGCTGGTGACCGACAGCTACGAAGACAATGCGGTTACCGGTTCATTTATTCTTATTGATGAAGTCAGCAACAATACCGTTGCCGCGGGAATCGTCAAAGCACAGGCCGCAGCCTGATCAGAAAAAGTGCGGTATCACAATGTTGATATCGCACGCTTTCATTCAATGTCGCGTTCTTCCATCCCTGTCTTGTATACATCACGGCCGAATACTTCTCTCTGATGAAATGTATTCGCCGACTTCACGGAATCCACATCTCTGTATCGCATCCCTGACCACGGATGGCTTCTTCACAACGTGAAGTCATCGTTGATTTCACGACATCAGTTCCCCTGAAATGCATCTCTAACGGGCGAAGATACCTTCGCAACGAGAAGTGATCGATGATTTCACGGCATCCGCAGCGCTATCCTCGTTGCTGATTTTATTCGCCCTGATGCTTGCCAATTCACGCGGCGGTCTTCTCCGGGCGACGATTGAATACTGCCATTTTCCTTGGTTTGATATAAACAGTATCGCCAGGGTTCAGACCCAGCAGGCGATAGCGCTCCCGCGTCATGACAACTTCCACCGGCTGGCTGTCGCCTTCGCGTTCGAGTTCCAGTCGAACGATGGGGCCAACGGCATGCACATGGTCGATTCGACCCCGGTCAAGCGCGTTATCGGCGCTTTGCGTGAGCTCTATATCGTGAGGACGGATGTATGCCGTGACCTCATCCTGGGTTGCTGCCTGTCTGTGACCTTCTGATAGTGGTTGAGAAAAATCGCCGCTGGTAAAGTTTTCATCCTGTATGCGACCATGGAACAGATTGACGTCGCCAAGAAACTGGGTCACGAAGGCGCTGGCAGGATGTTCGTAAATCTCATCAGGCGTGCCGACCTGCTCAATATGACCGTGGTTCATGACCACAACGCGATCAGACACTTCCAGCGCTTCCTCCTGATCGTGTGTCACAAAAATGCTGGTGAGATGTATTTCGTCGTGCAGTTGGCGCAACCAGCGGCGCAGATCTTTGCGTACTTTCGCATCCAGCGCACCAAAAGGCTCATCCAGCAGCAGAACACGGGGTTCCACAGCCAGGGATCGCGCCAGCGCGATACGCTGCCGCTGGCCGCCGGACAACTGGCTGGGATAGGCATCGGCCAACCAGTCCAGTTGCACCATTTTCAGAAGGCGTGACACTTTTTCGCGAATTTCGGCTTTGGACGGACGCAGGCGACGCGGCTTAACCGCCAGGCCAAATGCAATATTGTCGAACACGGTCATGTGGCGAAACAGGGCATAGTGCTGGAACACAAAGCCGATACCGCGTTCGGTCACATGTTTTTCCGTGGCATCACGTCCCTCAAAGAGCAGTTTGCCCGAATCCGGCTGTTCCAGACCTGCCACAATTTTCAGCAGCGTGGTCTTGCCGCAGCCCGATGGTCCCAGCAGAGCCAGCAGTTCTCCACTGTGAATCTGCAGGCTGATATCGTCCAGCGCCTTGAAGTCGCCGAAGGTTTTTGTGATGTTCTTAACTTCGATGCTCACGATGCGTTTCCTTTTTGAATTTGCCCGCTGCAAATGCGACGCAGCCAGGGCGCGCGCAAACCAAGTCTGTCGGCAAAAAATATTCCAGTCGTCATAACGGGTTCAATGACGTTTGTGAAGATGACGCCGCCGGCACATGTCCCTGGACGGCAGCCGGTGAGGCACCCGCTGCGCCGCGATGCAGGGACTGTCGCTGCGACCTGGTCTGCTGCCATTCGACGAATGATTTGATGACCAGCGTCACAATGGCCAGCAGGGCAAGGATCGATGCACATACGAACGCACCGGCGATATTGAATTCGTTGTAGAGGATTTCTACATGCAGGGGAATGGTATTGGTCACCCCGCGGATATGGCCTGAAATGACACTGACGGCACCAAATTCGCCCATGGCTCTGGCGTTGGTCAGGATCACGCCATACAGGAGTCCCCATTTGATGTTGGGCAAGGTGACGTGCCAGAACGTCTGCAGGCTGCCTGCTCCCAGGACCAGGGCCGCCTGTTCCTCATCCGATCCCTGTGACTGCATTAGCGGTATCAGTTCCCGGGCGACGAACGGGAAGGTCACGAACGTGGTTGCCAGAACAATGCCTGGAATGGCAAAGATGATCTTCATATCGTGATCGTCAAGCCAGACGCCCAGAGCTGTCTGGTTGCCAAACAGCAGAAGATACATGAGGCCAGCCACCACCGGAGAGACAGAAAAGGGCAGGTCAATCAATGTGACCAGAAAACTCTTCCCGCGAAAATTGAACCTGGCAATGGCCCACGCGGCAGCAATACCAAATATCACATTCAAGGGTACGGCAATGGCCGCAGTGAGTAACGTCAGCGAGATTGCCGAAATGGCATCGGACGCAGACAGGGTCTCGCGATAAAACTCCCATCCCTTACTCAGTGCCACGCCGAATACCAGAAACATGGGCAAAGCGATAAAAAGCAGAACAAACACAAGTGCAATGGAGGTCAGCAGATACCGGACCCAGCGCCTTTCCGTTCGTTGAAAATTCGTATTCATACCGGGCCTCAGTTCATGCCATTGCGTTTGTTATTCCAGCGCTGAATCAGATTGATCAGCAGGAGCACCAGAAATGAGATCAGCAGCATCAGTACGGCCAGTGCAGTCGCGCCGGTATAGTCTGACTGTTCAAGTTTGGCGGTAATCAGCAGCGGTGTGATTTCAGAGACCATGGGGATGTTGCCGGCAATGAAAATCACTGAACCATATTCACCTGCGGCTCGGGCAAATGCCATCGCGGCGCCGGTCAGCAGGGCTGGTGCAATGGCGGGAAAGATGACGCGTGCAAAGATCTGCCAGCGGCTTGCTCCCAGACAGGTTGCGGCATCTTCCAGCTCGGGCTCCAGATCTTCAAGAACAGGTTGCACCGAGCGAACAATAAACGGCAGGCTGATGAAGATCAGGGCGATAACGATGCCGGTAGGTGTGTAGGCGACTTTGATACCCAGTGGCGCCAGCAGACTGCCCAGTAGTCCGTTGGGGGCGTACAGCGTGGTCAGGGCAATGCCGGCGACGGCGGTGGGCAGTGCGAAGGGCAGATCAATGAAGGCATCAATGATTTTCTTGCCCGCAAATTGATATCGCACCAGTACCCAGGCGGTTATCAGTCCCAGAACCATATTGATCAGTACGGCGATGATCGACGAACCGAATGTGACGTACAGAGATCGGATGACCCTTTCATCTGAAATGGTGTTCATAAAGCCTGACAATCCCAGTTGCGCCGTCCAGCCGAACAGCACGGCAAAAGGAATCAGTACAACCAGGCTAAGCCAGAATAGCGTAATGCCCAGCGTGATACCAAAGCCGGGCAGGACGGAATATTGTTTTTGAAGCAGCGTCATGGGAATGTTTTCATGGGCAACGTCGTCGTTCTCAGCGAGATCTGCATTGGGTCACAGGTGCACTGCTTCGCGCAGCAGATCTCTGTTGATCGATGAGGGTTATTTTTTCAGATAGATCTGGTCGAAAATCCCGCCATCGGCGAAATGTTTTTTGCTCGCCTCTGTCCAGCCACCCAGATCCGCGATGCTGACCGTCTTGACCGGTGGGAATACTTTTTCTGCCTCGGCTTTCAGCGAGCTATCGGTGGGGCGATAGAAATTTTTGATCGCAACGCGCTGAGCCTCGGGCGTATATAGAAAATTCAGATAGGCTGTTGCTACCTCGCGTGTTCCGCGTTTGTCCACTACTTTGTCGACGACCGCCACAGGTGGCTCTGCCAGGATGGACAATGAAGGCACGACGATATCAACCTGACCCTCTCCCAGTTCTTTCTGAGACAGGAAGGCTTCGTTCTCCCAGGCCAGCAGCACATCACCGATCTGACGCTGAACAAAGGTCAGGGTGGAACCGCGTGCACCGGAGTCAAGTACCGGTACATGGCTGTACAGGTCTTTAAGATACTGTTTGGCGCTATCCTCGGTGGCGCCAGGCTGCGCTTTGGCCCACGCATAGGCGGCCAGATAATTCCAGCGTGCGCCACCCGATGTTTTGGGGTTCGGTGTGATAACCTGAACATCCGGTTTGATCAGATCGCTCCAATCCTTGATGCCTTTTGGATTGCCCTTGCGCACCAGAAACACAATGGTCGAGGTGAAGGGGGTGCTGTTATGCGGGAATTTGGCTTCCCAATCCTGATTGATGCGCTTGCTTTTCTGTGCAATGGTATTGATATCCACGGCAAGCGCGAGTGTAACGACATCGGCATCCAGTCCGTTATCTACCGAGCGCGCCTGGGAGCCCGAACCACCATGCGATTGTTTGATCGTCAGATTGTCGCCGGTTTTTTCTTTCCATTGCTTGGCGAATACGCCGTCGATTTCCTGGTAGAGCTCACGGGTCGGGTCGTAGGATACGTTAAGCAGCGTCAGGTCCTTAGCCTGAGCAGCAGCAGACAGCGCGGTAAGGGCGAAAGCGGCAACCGTGGCGTTGCGAAGAATTTGCGTTAGGGATGTCATGAACGGCCTTTGTCTGTCTGCACTGAGAGGGTTGAGTGAAAGTGCTTTCAGTGTAGAGAATCAGGTCGTCAGGACGAACGATTAAATTCTGATAATGATATGTGCTGGAACAATATAAAACGCAGACAGGCAAAGCAGGGGAAATAAACAAGGGCCGCTGCATCCCTTGTCATATCTGGAAATATTGCGTTTGTGATAGACGATTTTGCGATGAAAAGCACAAGCCCGCGGGGTGCGGGCTTGCAAGTCAGAGTAATAAGTTAATAATGTACTGCTTTAAAAGCCCGCACATGACCCGTGCATCGGACAGGGAAGGCGGGTCGGTTTTCAAAATGACATTGCGTTAGACATCGAGCAATTCTTCCGGGTCCTTTTCGCGGTGCTGTTCAACACTGACCTGACCGATACGGCGACCATCGAGTTCGACAACTTTGAACACGGTTTTGATGGGCCCCTGCTCAAGTTCAAAGACGTCACCGGGCTGTGCAAGGCGATCAAACTGCCGCAACAGATAGCCGGCCAGAGTGGCAGTCTCTTCGTTATCATCATAAAGACCGTCGACATTCAGAATCTGCTCAAGATGGCGCAAGTCGGCTGCGCCGTCTATCATCCAGCGACCTTCACCTACTTCAACAATATCCGGTGTTTCATCTTCATCCGGGAATTCCCCGGCGATGGCTTCGAAAACGTCCATTGCCGTAACAAGCCCTTCGATGGCACCGAATTCGTCCGTGACGACCACCAGCTGTCCGCGACTTTCCTTGAGCGTCTGTATCAGGGTGAGGATGTTGATGGACTCAGGTACCACCAGCGGTTTACGCAATTTTTTAACGCTGATCTGGCCTTCCGTCAGGATGTCAGCAATCAGATCGCGTGCGCGACCGACACCGATGATTTCGTCCAACGCGCCCCGACAAATCGGGAAAAAGGTATGCGGTGTATTGATAATCTCATCCCTGATCTGCAGGATGTCATCTTCGATATTGATCCATGAAATATCCGAGCGGGGCGTCATGATCGAATGAATGCTGCGATCGGCCAGGGTGAGGACGCCGCTGACCATATAGCGCTCTTCATCTTCAAACACGACAGGATGTTCGGCTTCCATGCTTGGATTTTCCATATGCGCCTCGTCAGGAGGGCGTTTGCCCAGCATGCGCAAAATACCCTCGGCCGTGCGTTCGCGCATGGGGCGTGTTGCTTCAGACCGCTTCAGGCTGTGGCGCGCAATCTGGTTGAAGATCTCGATCATGACCGAGAAGCCAATGGCCGCGTACAGATAGCCTTTGGGCACCGGGAAACCAAAACCCTCAGCCAGCAGGGAGAACCCGATCATGAGCAAAAAGCCCAGACACAGTACCACGACGGTGGGGTGCTGGTTCACGAAGTTGGTCAATGGCTTGGAGGCCATCAGCATGACGCCCATGGCAATAATGACCGCTGCAAACATCACGGGCAGATGGTCTACCATACCCACTGCGGTAATAATGGAATCCAGAGAAAAGATAGCGTCGAGCGCGATGATCTGCGTGACGATGACGCCGAAGCTGGCATATACCCTTGGGCCGGAAGAGACTCTGACCTTGCCTTCGAGTCGTTCATGCAGTTCCAGCGTTCCCTTGAATAGCAGGAAAAAGCCGCCGGCAATCAGTATCAGATCGCGTCCCGAAAAGGACAGGGTATAGATGGAAAACAGCGGTGTTGTAAGCTTGATCAGCCACGACATGACTGATAACAGTATCAGGCGCATGATCAGCGCCAGTGCCAGTCCGGTGATACGAGCTTTATCGCGCTGTCTGGGAGGTAGTTTGTCTACCAGAATGGCAATGAAGACAAGGTTGTCTATGCCTAAAACCAACTCCAGAACAATCAGCGTAATCAGGCCTACCCATATATTTGGGTCAAGCAACAGCTCCATCAAGGGACTCCAGTCATTG
>JBEBTQ010000024.1:0-16708 GCA_040393685.1 Advenella kashmirensis
GTTCTTCACCTTCCTTCAGAACGCCCGCTGTCACAAGCGACTTGTTCAGCCAGGGGGCGCTGAGGTTGCCTTCTTTAATGCCTGCGATACGACGAGTTTCGGCTTCGACTTTTTCCTGCGCTTTCTCAATCAGCGTGCCGATTTTTTCGCGTTCAATGCACATGACGCCATCTGCGTCCGCCGTAATAAAGTCACCTGGATTGACTGTCACACCGCCACATGAAATGGGATGCCCCACACGACCAGCGACTTCTTTGGTTGGACCATTGGGATTGGTGCCTACAGAAAAAACCGGATAATCCATTTCTTCGATATCCAGGGAATCGCGAACAGCCGCATCCAGAACGACACCGGCAAGGCCACGCTCACGCGCAGCGTTCATCATGATGGTGCCCATCAGCGCGCAGGTTTGATCCCCTTTGCCATCAATAACCAGCACATCACCGGGTTTGGCCAGTGCCAGTGCGGCGTGAATCATCAGATTGTCGCCAGGTCGAACTTCAACGGTAAACGCAGGACCAGCCAGTTTCATATGCGGGCGCAGCGCTTTGATTCTTCCGTGCAACGCTCCGCGGCGGCCGTTCACATCAGACAAAATCGCGGGTTGAAATACTGCCGCTTTGGCAACCACGTCTGCCGATACGCGCTCAAAGTCTTTGTTTATATTGGGTTTAGTCAATTTATTAGCTCCGTAAAATTTTTGTTTTGAAAAGGTGTAGTCACTGCTCTTCTTTGTCGTCATACGTCGGAACGTCCGATTTCATGACGAATGAAGAATCGATAATTTGTCTCTTGTCTCATCATTGAAGTGGAAAGGATTGTGAGCTATTGTTCTATGAGATACAATAGCGTTGCGCCTAATGAGACATAGACTAAACTATGAAACAAAGAACCCAGATAGCAAATCCCCCTCCTGTAGCCGAAGAGTCAGGCGAAGGGGGCGTGGTCGCGGTACGCCGTGCACTGGCTGTGCTTGGCGCTTTTGGTATGGATGAAGAAAGCCTGTCGCTGGCAGAATTGAGTCGCCGGACCGAGCTGCATCGCTCAACCGTTCTGCGTCTGGCCAGAACCCTGGCGGTAGACAGCTATCTGGTTCAAAAAGATGATGGCACCTGGCGGTTAGGACGAGCCGCTGGCTGGCTGGGCGCGTGCTATCAGGCAACCTTTAATGCGCAGGATGTGATTGAGCCGGTATTGCGCGAGCTCACAGCAAAAACGAAAGAGAGCGCCACGTTCTACGTCAGAGAAGGAGCCCAGCGTGTTTGCGTAGTGCGTGTAGAAGGGCCGCAGGCGGTACGCCATCACGTTCGCATGGGCACGATCCTGCCGCTGGATAAAGGTGGTCCTGGACTTGCCATTCTTGCTTTCTCCGGAGAGCAGGGTGAGCCGTTTGAATCGATCAGAAAGCAAGGGTATGCGATTTCATTGGGTGAACGCGACCCACAAGTGTCAAGCATTTCCGCACCGGTTTTCGGGCCTCAGTGGAGATTGCTGGGCGCTTTGTGTATTTCAGGTCCGATATCCCGACTCACTGAACCTGTGCTGGAGAGTTTTGTTTCGGAAACACTCGCAGCGGCGCAGCAGCTTTCCTATGCGCTGGCGGGAAGTGTGCGCCCATCAGTCAGCGCAAATATTGTGTCGGCGTGGCATCCTTGATAAGTAGATGTTGCGTCAGAAATTGCGAGGTAGCTGTGAGTCCTGTTTTGTACCTGGTAATAATTACGCGTTTACTTTATGGACGTTCAATCTGAAGAATTTCGCCAGCAAATGGAATCGGAAATTGGTTCGTTAGCCTTGGCTGGGCTTAGACCTGATGCAGAAACACTGGCCGATCTGGATCTGGTGATGCAAGGAAAATTAACAATCGAGCAGGCAAAGCAGAACGTTTTTGAGCGTTTTAGAAAGAGCAAAGTATTGGAGTAGCTCAGGGGCATATGTGCGCCTGTGCTTTCGTTAGCGCCGGATGAGCATGAGAGATGGCATTGTTTGCTCTCTTGCATATCAGAAAGCGCCGTCTCTATGCACACTCTTATTCGAAAATAATATCAATATAAGTTCGAAATAGTATTAGACCCTATAAGAACATTACCCGAGAATAACAATTCAAATGAAATAGCACTTAGAAAGTGCACTCTGCCATTACAAAAAGGAGGAATGGAATGTTCAAAACACTAAAAAGTGCTGCTATTTGCCTGTTGGCGGCGCATTCTTTACTGGCTTCTTCACTCGCCCATGCCGATGCGAATATTCAAAACGCAGCAAAGATTCTCGCGCCATCCGGCACACTGCTTGTTGGTGTCTATAAGGGAAGTCCTACGTCTGTTATTGAAGGATCTACCCCAGAGGAGAACAAAGGCGTTGGTTACGATCTGGGACAATTGTTTGCAAAGCAGTTGGGCGTGCCATTCAAGGCGGTGATATTTCCTAATAATTCATCACTTCTGGCTGCTATCAAGAACAGCGAAGTGGATTTGAGCGTTACTAATGCCACTGCATCCCGAAAGAAAATAATGGATTTTTCTCCAACTTTCATGGAAGTGGAGAAAAGTTTTCTGGTTCCGAAAGAATCACGGTTCACATCCTTCGATGATCTGACCAAGTCGAATGCAACTGTCGGCGTCAGCAAAGGAAGCAGTACGTCAAAAACATTGAATTCGCTTTTCCCCAAGCTGCAGATCAAGGAAGTCGATACGCTCAGTCATGCCATTGATCTTCTAAAGCAGAAAGAAATCGATGCATTTGCGACGAATAATGCCATTCTTTATCAAATGTCTGATGCTTTATCGGGATCCAAAGTCTTGCCAGGGCATTGGGATATGGAATATTTTGCGGCAGGCATACCTAAGGGCCGCGATGCCGGATTGTCTACGCTCAAGAACTTTATTATTTCGGCGAATGAAGATGGTCACATTGCGAAGATCATCGATCATGCAGGGGTACGCGGAGCGACCGCCAAAATTGGGAAGTGAGGGCATCAACAATCTCGTTTTCAGAAACTGTTGATGCTAGGGTCTGATGTGATTTCAGATCAGTGATAAGAGCGCAGTCTGCACGGCCCTTGCTATGACTGCGCTTTAATATTCTGTTCCTGCACCAGCTTGGTAAATTCCTCTTTTTGTTGTCTGATGAAATCGTTGAATGATTTTGTGTCAGATGCAAGCAGTTGAATGTTCTGATCGGCAAATTGTTTTTTTAGCGCTGTTTCTTTAAGAATGTCGGATAGCGCAGAAGCAACGGTATTCACAATATCTGTCGGCGTTGCTTTCGGTGCAAATATGCCATGCCACGAAGAAAAATGATAATTGGGTAGCCCGGCTTCGGCAATGGTTGGGGCGTCGGGAAATGTCGGTGATTTTTCACCTGAAACGCCGAGCAACTGTAACCTGCCGGTTTTCACCAGTTGGGTTGCGGCACCATCAAGCATGACATCAACTTCGCCGGCAATAATGTCATTCAATGCGGGGGCGCTCCCTCGATAGGGGACGTGTACCAGTTCAATGCCTGCGCTTGCAGCCAGCATCGCCATCGCCAAATGACTGGGCGTACCGGTTCCGCCGGACGCATAGGTCAGCTTGCCTGGGCTGGATTTTGCTTTGGCAATGAAGTCCTCGAACGTTTTCAAACCCAGTTTCGGACTGGCAACAAACAAAAGCGAAACGCTGGTGAGTCGTGAAACAGTCTCAAAATCTTTCTCGGGGCTATAGGATAACTTGGGCAGGATGATTTCGTTAATGACCTGCGTGGCAATATCACCAAGCAGGAAGGTATAGCCATCCGGGGCTTCTCTGGCGACTGAAGCTGCGCCAATAGAGCCGCCAGCACCAGAGCGGTTTTCAATAACAACGGATTGCTTTAATTTTTCTGATAATTTCTGGCCGACAGCTCTGGCAAGCAAATCGGAATTTCCGCCCGGCGGGAACGGAACAACGATACGAATGGGTTTTGCATTTGGCCAATTTGTGGCGCTGAAAGCTATTCCTGGTGTGCACGTGAGCGCGGCCATCAAGCCAAGTACCTGGCGTCTGGTAGTCTTCATGTTGTCTCCTGCGTATTTATATTATTGCGTCTGCTATTTACGATAATTGTGATATTCAGCCCGGTGAACCGACTGCCCTGGCTGGATCATCCAACGGGGGCGGTGGGTAGTGAACTCCGCGCTGTCCGCCAAAATGTCGATCCCCTTTGCGAGCCGCCTGGGGTGTGGGAAATCCAACCAGCCGTCCGTTCTCAATCCATTCTTTATCAATGCCCCAGGCGTTATCCATGAGCGCGCTTTCCAGCTTCGCCTGAACTTGCGCAAACTCACTTTTACCTGCGAGATTGACCGTTTCATTTGAATCAGTTTCAAGGTCAAAAAGTTGCAGGTGATTGCCGGCGGGGTACCAAATCAGCTTGAAGCGACCATCGTGTGCCATGCGAGTGGCAAGAACGTTTTCCCGACACTCACCAAAGAGAATGTCGCGTCGGGCGTCTGCGAACATGGAGATACCATCCACAGATGAAGGAATAGGCAGCCCTGCGAGGGATAGCAAAGTCGGCATGACATCCTGGAGCCCAACCAGTCGATTATCTACATGATTGGCCTGAACGACAGGACTACCCGATGCACCGACGACCAGCATGGGGACCTGGGCGGAAGCTTCATAAAAGACGCGCTTGGCCCAAAGCCCGAAATCACCCAGCATATCTCCGTGGTCACTGCAGATCAGAATGACTGTATTGTCCAGAACCTGTTCTTCGCGCAAGGTACCGATGAGTACGCGTAATTGATGGTCGATATGGGTGCAAAGGGCATAGTAAGCACGGCGGATTGCCTGTAATTCATGGTTTTGGAATTTCGTTGGCCAATAGTCCCGCGTGGCTGACAGGGCGGGCGGCAAGTCTCCGGCTGCCCAATCTGCCTGAATCGGAAGATCGATACGATCCAGTTCATACATGTTCATATACGCCTCCAGAGGTGCCAGAGGAGGGTGCGGATGCGTATATGACACATGCCAGAATGCGGGTTTACAGGGGTCTCTGCGTTTGATCATCCTTGCGGATTCTCGGGTGATCCAGTTAGTGACGTGCATCCGCTCATCAAGATGCCATGGTCTGAACAGATAATCGTTGTTGTTCATACCATGCAGGAACTGGGCGCCGGGCTGCCCCTGATCGGCCAGGTACATGTCGTAATCGTCGATGGCGCCAAGCTGCGGACGTCCTTCTTCCGCAAGCCAAATGTCATCAAAACCAATGCGGTCGCGTTGTGGGTGAACATGCATCTTGCCAACGCCAAATGCCTGGTATCCGGCATCCCTGAAGCATTGCGCTACTGTCGGGAATTCCGGCATGCGCAGGGACGGTTGAAACTCGCGATCTCCATGGGTTCGTGGCGTTGTTCCGGTCATTACCGTTCGCCGGGCGGGAATACAAATCGGGCATTCTGAGTAGGCGCGCGGAAATCGGGTACCCAATCGTGCCAACTGATCCAATGTTGGTGTCAGGATGGTGGGATGACCGGCAGCGCGCATGACTTTTGCCGGCCACTGGTCCATCAT
Organism: Advenella kashmirensis; assembly: GCA_040393685.1. Classification (GTDB taxonomy): domain Bacteria; phylum Pseudomonadota; class Gammaproteobacteria; order Burkholderiales; family Burkholderiaceae_B; genus Advenella; species Advenella kashmirensis_C. Next base: position 5,541 of record JBEBTQ010000024.1, read on the forward strand.
CACGAATAGAATATTGGGTTGGTCACGCATACTCATTCTCTCTAATTACCTTTTCCCATGCGCCGCGGGTTTGGAATCGGCTTTCAGGATATCCGTCGCCGATTGTTCGACAATTCGCAGCACTTCCCGACAGGCGGGCGTCAATGGTTTCGCGGAAGAAACCCGCAAGACCAGATTGCGCTGCAGCGCTGGCGAGACGATCTCGGCAGCCTGCAACAAACCTTTTTCCACATCTGAACGTACGGCGCTGATTGCCATAATGGCGTATACATCCGCCGTACGAATCAACTGCTTTTGCAAATCAAGCGCATCACACTCGGCCACCACATTCAGGTGGATTTTTCGTCGTTGCGCCCAGTGCAGAAGCAGGCCATGTAACGCATACCGACCACCAGGAACCAGCAGCGGCAGGTTGTTCAGCTGCGAGAATTTCACCGTCTTCGCACTGGTTAACGCATCGCCGGGAGCACCCACCAACACGTGTGGCATGCGGCCGATAGGGATTTCCTGACTGTGATATTCGCGATTATTCGTCGATAACAGAGCCAGATCCAGCGTACCGTTTCCAATATCTTCGGCCAGTTTCCCGCTCAGGCCGGACGATATTTGCAACTGAATGCCAGGGAATTTTTCCCGCACTGTCTTGAAGACCTCTGTCACAAGTTGCGGTGAAATGGATGCCAGCACACCCAGGCGCACCTGTCCCGAAGCGATGCGGGATTCACCGCGCGCTTCCACCAGCATTTCATCTGCCTTGGCGAGCCATTCCACTATTTGTGGGTATAGCCGCTGTCCAACTTCATTCAGGCGAACGCCTCGCGCGCCACGTTCAAACAGGCGACCTCCACAGGCTTTCTCCAGCGCAGCAAGCTGCCGGCTTAATGCAGGCTGCGCCACATCTCTGACGGTAGCAGTCAGACTCAGGCTACCAAGATCGGCTATCTGTACGAATAGCCGCCATTGTTCCATAGTAGGTTGATTCAAGCTATAACTCCAAAGGCATAGGTCGTATGCCAATTATAATAATTGATGTTTGTGATATTGGAGCTATATGGCGATTCAACTTACGGGTTTTCCCTCTTTTGTCCTTTAATTGTATTAATGTTCTAATGTACCTACAATTTAAATAAAGGAGACATTTGTGAAGAATTTCGCGCGTTTAGTCGGCATTGTGGCTATAGGCTGGTTAGGTTTTGCCACAGCTCAGGATTTTCCGACCCAGCCTATACGAATGGTGGTAACAACTGGACCCGGCACGGGCAGTGATACGGTGGCGAGGTTGCTGGAACAGAAAATGGGCGAAACTCTGGGAGGTGCAGTAGTGGTAGAGAACCGTCCGGGCGCAGGCGGTGTACTGGGTATGGATGCTGTTGCACGAGCGAAACCGGATGGGCATATGCTTGTTGTAGGGGCAAATGGGACAATGATCGCCATTCCAGCCATGAAGCCCAAGGAGATACATTATCGACTTAGCGATTTTTCGCCTGTGGTTGGACTCGTAAGTGCACCGTTCGTTATTGTCACTGCCAATAACAAGTCCGCGCCACACAACCTGAAAGAGTTGATCGATAGGACAAGAGAAAGCTCAACAAATTTTGGGTCTTCTGGTGTCGGCACCATTACACATCTCGCAAGTGAAATGCTGCTTCAGCAAACGCAAAGCAAGGCCGTGCATGTCCCATACAAAGGTTCAAACCAGAGTCTTTCAGATGTGATTGGTGGTTCTCTGCTCTTTGCTACGGATACGGTCCCTGCCGTATTGCCCTTGATCAAGGGAGGCAAGCTGCGTGCACTAGCCGTGACTTCGAATAAACGGGTCAAAAGTCTTCCCGACGTTCCAACTGCTGTCGAAAGTGGATATCCGAAAATGGTGGCGACAGCCTGGTGGGGCTTGCTGGCTCCAGCAAAAACGCCTGCCAGTGTGATTTCCAAACTGGGAGATGCAGCAGTGAGTGCTCTGCACGCGCCCGAGGTGAAATCAAGACTTGAAGACATGGATCTGGACGTGATGGCGATGCGGCCAAAGGATTTCCAGGCATTTATCAGAACTGAAACTGAGGCATGGACCAGGCTGATCCACGACGCAAATCTGGAAGCGGAGTAATTTGAATGACTGTAATTAATACGAACAAAGCCAAAATCGAGCCCCTGCTATCAGCTCAGGAAGCGACGGGCGCAATGCATGTTGATACCGGTGGCGGACCGTTGTCGGGAGTCAAGGTGCTGGATATTTCCAACTTTCTTGCCGCGCCAATGGCTTCCATGTTTCTGGCTGACTTCGGTGCGGAAGTGATTAAAGTTGAAAGACCGGGGCGCGGGGATGAACTTCGGATGTGGGGTGAAAATAAGGATGGCGTTGGGCTGTATTTCAAGGTGGTTAACCGCAATAAAAAATCCATCGAGTTGGACTTGCATACTCCCTTTGGTGTTGAAACCGTGAAAAGGCTTGTCGCCGACGTTGATATCCTGGTAGAAAATTTCAGGCCTGGGACATTGGAAAAGTGGGGGCTGGATTATGACACGTTGCGTGAGATCAATCCCGGTCTTATTCTATTGAGAATCACGGGATTTGGACAAAAAGGTCCTTACAGTTCGAGACCGGGCTTTGGTACGTTGGCTGAGGCCATGGCAGGGTACGTAAATGTCAGTGGCGAAGAGGGCGCACCACCGCTGTTGCCTGGTTTTGGTCTGGCGGATTCTTCTACCGGACTGATGGGGGCATTTTTGGTGCTGACAGCACTGACCGAGCAGCGTCGTACGGGACAGGGGCAGGTGGTCGACCTTGCAATTTACGAAACCTTGCTGACGCTTATTGGACCTCATGTCGTCAATTATGACCAGCTTGGTTTGATACAACAGCGGCAGGGCAGTCGTCTGCCTTTCGTGGCGCCGCGCAATATTTACAAAACACGCGATGGACATTATGTCTCTATTGCGGGCAGTTCGCAATCTGTATTCGAGAGGATATGCAAAGCGGTTGGTGCGCCTGAACTAATTTATGACGAACGTTATATCAATAACCGGCAACGTCTTATACACGCCAAGGCACTAGATGACGACCTAATGACTGCGATGAGTGCATTTGATTTGCAAGAGCTGTTGTCGCGATTCGAACAATATGAAGCGGCGATTTTCCCGGTATATAACGTTCAGGAAATTACCGAAGACCCTCATATTCGCGCTCGTGAAGATATTGTAGGCATCGAAGATGAACAATTGGGTAGGGTGCGTATGCAAAACGTGGTAGGACGACTGTCTCGCACGCCGGGAAAAATACACAAGGCGGGCCCCATTGCCGGGGAGCATAATCTGGAAATTTTGGTGGATGGTCTGGGTTATTCAAAAGAACTACTAGCTCAGCACGGAATCGCTTTGAACGATGATAAGACAGGTACTGAATCATGATAATGCTTCCGGAATCAGTCACTGTCAATGAGGTCGCACCACGAGATGGTTTGCAAAGCTTCCCAAAATCAGTCGACACCGACACAAAAGTACGTATCGTAAATAGATTGACCGAAGCAGGTTTGTCCGTGATTGAAGTTAGCGGGTTTGCGCATCCCAGAGCTATTCCCAATCTGGCTGATGCGGAACAGGTATTTGAGCGGATCAATCGAAAAAAAGGTGTTATTTACCGAGGTCTTGTCCCCAACGCAAGAGGAGCAGAGCGGGCGGTCGCATCAAAAGTAGATGAAATACTAGGTTTGACCATACTGAGCCAGTCATATCTCGAACGCAATCAAAATATGACGTTTGAAAAAGCGTTTGATGAGGCGGTGCAGGCCTTCAAGCTAGCAGAAAAGGGAAATATCAAATTCGTTATGGCTCTGGGAATGTCGTTCTGGTGCCCGTACGAGGGAACAATTCCGCAGGATCGTGTATTGGATTCGATAAAGCGCTTTCGAAACGCCGGAATTCACAGATTCTATCTGGCCGGCTCTGTCGGCATGGAAGACGCCACTCATGTTAATGCACTCTTTCAGCGTGCCAGCGACCAGTTTCCTGATATTGAACTGGGTTATCACATACATAATATGTCCGGCATGGCGCCAGCCAATATTCTTGCTGCGCTCAATGGTGGTGCACGCTTTCTGGAAGGGGCTATCTGCGGGATAGGGGGTGGGATTGCCATGCCAACCCATCTTGGCTCAGTTGGCAATTTTCCAACAGAAGACCTTGTAGATATGCTTGATCTTTGGGGAGTTCGCACAGGACTGGACTCAAAATCCATTCTTATGGCTGCCGAGGATATTGCGCAATTGCTCGACATTGAACCTCGCAGTAGAACTGGCCAAGGCATTACGAGAGACCAGTTATATCGGACTCCTGTTGATTGAAATGACGTTTGATTAATTATTTGACCTTCTCTGTGGGAAAGTCTGCAGTGGCGCGAAAGCGCGATTCCTGGCGGTAGCGGTTTTGCAGAAAATAGCCGACACTCACTTCGACAGTGCGCATGCTTCGGTCAAAAAAATGACGGATAATGTGAAGCGCGGGCTCACCTGGTCGGGCATTCAAATGTCTGGCAATATCGGTCGGCAGGGCCTGCGCACCGATGGACTGACGCACCTCCACAATCTGCAGGCCATATTGTTCTTCGAGAATGGCATAGACCGGTTTTTCAATTACCGACTGTGAGAAGCAAATTCCGCGCGTACATAAACTGTGACAAAACCTAACGGTTCGTCGGATGCGCGCAGCTGACGTATGCACTGAATCTGTTGCCAACTCTGGCCGACCTCGCACTCGAGCAAAGACGCAACGTCCTCATTGGCTTCAATTTCCTCCTGTGAAGCAATTACCATACGTGTAATTTCAACAAACTGCAGGAGATCGGAAATTTCACTCAAGTTGCTGGCAAACCGATTCGCTTGAGGTTTTGCCCTGACCGTAGTGCCCACGCCAGGGTGCGATGATATCAGCCCTTGCTGTTTCAGTGTATTCAGCGCTTGGCGCACCGTATTTCTGCTTACGGCATATCTACGGCAAAGTTCCGCTTCGGTGGGAATGGCTGAACCGATAGGATATCGACCGCTTTCTATATCCCCCGACACCGCCTGCGCGACGATAGCATGCAAAGTGGTACCGGGCCGACCGGCGACATCAGTAAACTTGGGCTTTGTCATTCATTACTTTTGGTGAGCATCATAATGGTTAGTATATTCTACCGAATAGATTGAATTGATGTCGTGGGGTTGGATCGAGATTTAACGCAAAAGCGGGAAATTCTCTATTGAATATGATCGCTATTGGAAGAATTCAAGGTGGACTCTCTCTCAATTCAGACTCGCATCGGCTTTCCAAGGTACGGCTTTCACTTCTCCTACCCATTTTTTTGTAAGGCGATTTCCGTAAGTTCCCGCATAACCACATAAAGCCAAGACAGCCAACTCACGACTAGTTCACTTTGCATTCCGTTCCCGATACATCTCACATAACATTCGCAATGTTGCCGGGCGACTCATTCCTCGCTCTTTGGCAATGGCATCAAATTCGTTTGCGACATCGGTATTGAGCCGGAAGGTGATCAGGCGGATGAGACCGGCGGCGATCATGCGCCTGTTCGTTTCCGTCGCATTTTTCGCCCGCAATTTGCGACTGTGTTCGGTGTAGCTGTTTGCCATGTGAAATACTCGCCGTTGAATTTGACTGTGACTGGGGAATCCTGAGAATTTTTGCGGGGCACGCAGCGCTGCCTGTGATTATCCAGGTTTCCATGGGCTCTTGGTCGGCCCAGCATCAGCCATGATAGAAACGACAATAGCAAATGAAAATGATGCGGATCAACCCTGCAATTTCTGTCCGCAAGTGCTTCCTTTGCAAGTGCAGCGGCGGCTGCCAGGTTGAATTTCGAAAGTGGTTATTTCGGCGAACGGCAATTTTCAGAAAGCGACTTTTTGTTTTGCGATCAGCATTCTTTCCCGGGCGGTCGCGAAGGATGGTAGCGGTCCAGAACATGGCTGTCGGCAGGCAGGTCTTCCCGAAAAGCTTCGGATACGCCGCTTACGATCTCTTCCCATATGCCGGGCTTGCTCAGAATTGGCATTTGCCTGGCAAGAGCATTGCTCAATTTCCCGTTGTTTTGATCAATGGATCTAAGAATTCGGTCTGCCTGCTGATCAGGCATTTCAACAACCTCTTTGAGTGCCTGGCGGGCGCGACCATGGTTGCGCAGGTAGCGTGATTGTTCGCGCATTTGCTCGGTGAGCGTGCGGGCGATGGTGTTGGATAGGTAAACGACGTGCGGACTCAAATCCGGATATCGCCATATCGGGCGAGCCTGGACATTTCCTTCAAACTCAAAATTGGAGATGACGCCATCCGGATAGGTGGTATGTCTGGACGCGAATTTTATATGTTCCCGCGCCTCTTGCATTAGGGGTTTGGATATTTCATCGAGAACACGATCGTAATTTCGTCGTTCTCCAGAATCATCTGTAATGACTGCGGATATGGGAAGAATCACGGGGTCGGGCAGCGCACCATCACGCCGCAACATATCATTTATCAGGAATCGATGAACGCGGCCATTGCCATCAGCCAAGGGATGTATGTAGACGAAACCAAAAGCGGCTACAGCACTGCGCATGACCGGCGATTGGCCCTGTGTGCGCTCAAGAAAAACGCGAAGCGCTTCCAGCATGGAGGCGACATCTTCTTGCGGAGGCGCGACATAATGGATGACCTCCTGATAGCGAACTGTCTCTCCTACAAAAACGGGCGATTGACGCAGGCCGAAATGGGTGAGTGTCGTGCGTTTACCCAATATTTCTTTCTGTAGTTGAGCAAGGGACGCATCGCTTAGAGGGATGTCGTCCTTGCCCGTTCTTCGCGCCATGACCTCGGCGAATCGTTCGATCCGGCTGACTTTGTCTGCTTCACCTTCAATGGCAAAACTTGCCTTGCTTTCGCGTAGCGTCATCCAAACGGCGGCGCGCTGCAGTAGGTCTTCACCAAACTCATCGGTCAGGTTCTGAAAGAGCTGCGCCACTTCAAGATCCATCGCCTGAACTGTTTTGTCAGTCTTGACGATGGTCGGGCAAAAGTACCGAGTACCGGGCAAATTGTCATTGACACGCCAGCGAGTCACTTTCACCGTACGTTCTGGAGAAGCCGCAACGAGTTTACTGCTGTCAATGACATCGACATAATTCCCACCCAGGCGATCGGGAACCTCCAAGGTTTCTTCGGTCAGCCACTCGTAGAGAAACGCAGCCCGCCGAGCATATTGTCCGGTCGGCTCGCTATCAATCCAGGCCTGAACTAAGTCGGGGCCGGTTCTGGCGAACAGCCGAGCCAGGAATTCAAACTGTGGCACTTCGTGGCGCAGGTGAAATTGAAGATGCGCGGCAGGATCAGATGCAGGACGCATGGCCTCAGGGAAAATCTCAACTCGCTTGTCATAACTAATATGCGTGGCCCGTCGTCCGCCGACCTGGCTTTGAACTGGCATTCTCCCAGGCAGGGGAAGCTGATACTTCTGGGCCAGCCAGGCCGAGCCAATTAGTTCATTGAGAGAATCACTCATGATAGTTCCTGAAGCAGTGACAGGCTGAGGCGCAAAAATGATGAATTTCTGCGCCATAGGCATAAAATCGATTATGCCTGTTTAAAAACGATTAGAAAAGCCGGTTTTGGTGAAAATTTGATTTTGTGGAGAGCTGAACTGAAACAATTACTTTATGGCATTCGTGCGAAAAATCGATTTTTTCTGCATAAAAACGATTAGAAACTAGCAGTTATGCATAAAAATGATTATAAATTGACTGATTTGCACAAAATCGATTGCAGAACAGTGTTTTTGCATAAATTTAATTATTTATTTGAATTTTACTGATCAGTGGACCAGGTTGCTGACTGCGCTGGGTCATTTCCGTCACGTCTAATTGATCAGCAAACGGCTAGTGATACAGGCAGAACAATCGTATCGAGGAACCAACCACTCTTTATTCGTGGCGGAGATACTTCCGTTCTACGCGATGACAACTCAGTGATAGTCTTCGTGAGTAGTTTCGTAGTCGATATTGCATTTGTGATCACACTGACTGACAGATCGTCATTTGGCTCTGAAGTTTCCCCTATAATCTTCCGTAATATTTAAAAGGGAACGGAGACAGAGAATGAAGCCTTTTATGATTACGGCTGCTTTGGTTGTAGCCACCAGCATGGTAGGTTGTGCGTCCACCCGCAATGACACTGGGCCGCTAAGCATCGCCAAACAAGGCAGCTTTTTTGTGGGAGGCGAGAACATTAAATCAGGATCTCTCTCCAATTTACCCGCGTATGCACCATCAGGTACGATCGCAGTGAACCAGATGTATGTGCATTATCAGGAGCCGGTCAATGCGAAAAAGACATCTGTGGTTCTGATTCACGGTTGCTGCCTAACGGGGAAAACCTGGGAGACTACACCCGACGGACGCATGGGCTGGGATGAGCTCTTCGTGCGCAAAGGTTTTCCCACATATGTGATTGATCAGGCCTCGCGCGGACGGTCTGCGGCCAATCCTTCTGAGATCGTTGCGGTCAAGAGTGGTCGTGAGCCTGCCGACAAATTGCCACAGGTGTTTGGCGCAGCACAAGAGGGTGCCTGGCAAATTTTCCGCTTCGGTCCCAAATATCCCGAGGTCTTCGACGGCATGCAGTTCCCGCTGGAAGCCCAGGGCGAGTTCTGGAAGCAGATGGTGCCAGACTGGCTGAACGCTTTGCCTAAACCCAATCCCACGGTACCCGCACTCTCGGAGCTGGCCAGAAAAATTGACGGCGCGGTGTTGATCAGTCATTCTCAATCGGGCATCTATCCCTTTCAAACCGCTAAGCTGAATCCTGCAGGCATTCGCGGCATTGTGTCGATAGAGCCCGGTGCATGCCCTGCGGCAGACAGCGATATGTCTTCACTCAAAGGTATTCCGGTGCTGGTGCTATGGGGCGATTATGTGGATCAATCTCCCCGCTGGTCACCGCGTCTGAAAGCCTGCAAGGAGTTTGTTGCCGCAGCGAACAAGGCTGGTGTTCATGCCGAGAATGTCATGCTGAAAGATCTGGGTATGCCTGGCGCCTCGCACATGCTGATGCAGGACAAGCATAGTATTCAAATCGGAAACTGGCTGGCGGGCTGGATCGACCAGAACGTAAAAAGCTGATTTTATAGGTGCTTCGTTTCGTTAATGTACTGTATCCACAGCCCAGGCCAGGAAGATTCCGGCAATTGCCGTTGCTAAGTGACAAGTGAAATAGATGAGTCAATTGAAAAAGCGTTACTTACCCTTCGCGAAAGCGCGGTTTATTCTCTTGGCCTGGGCTGGTTTATCGGTATTTGGGATGCGGCACGGTGACGCATTTTCAAATGTCATAGAGGCAGAACATAAGCCGCTGTCATGTTCCAATGCACAATATTACGACTATCTTAAAATTATGGTGCAGACGGGCGAGATGACGATTGGAAGGGTACCGACACTGGGTACGCGCGCGCAACAGCAGAAGATGATGGATGCTTTTGATGCGCTGGATCTTCCCGCAAAAGAAACCGTGATTGCAGTTGGGCATTACAAATCCGGAAAGGTATATACAAACGTCTGTAAAGATGAGAAATGCACAATGCAAGAGATGGCACAACCGGAGCATGTCTGCCTGAAAGAATTCTGGAACGACTGCACGTATCTGGCAATGCAGTTTAAGGAAAGAAGATACTGCTTTATTACGCCGGCAGGCAAATAATACGATTGCCGCCCAGGATAAAAGGCTACATTTCCCGCTTTGCATCCAGCAGCAAGGTGAACCGGCCAGCAGGGTGCAGCGTAACGCTGATTTCAACCACCTCGTCGTGAATGTCGATATATCGTTAACCTAATAAAGTGACTTCCAAAAAAATTTGATCAAGGTTAAGGACAGATAAACCAATAAGTGCGAAATTCCGAACGGGCTTTTTTTCGAAATTAAAAATCGCTGTTTGGGGTGACATCATCATGCTTTATAGGGCCAGGAGTAATTACGAAGCGACCGGGCGCTTCGGTAAACCTGTCGTCTCCGATCCATCTAGTAATTCACTACCCACCCTAAAAGCGCTTTTGTTCCATGTGCAAAAGCCATTGCCCAGGCGCTGCCTGGCCGATGTCGGCGAACATATACCAGACAGCCCGCCTGGCTCCAGCGTACGTGAAGGAGAGCCATATTACGAAGTCCGCTTAGTGGAACCTCCTGATACCTTGAATAACCTGGTGAAAAAAGGCGCGGAACTTTGTCTGTCCCGACTTGGAACCGTGCGAGTAAGGCAGTCAGGGAAAATTATTGCCGCAGAGAGCGACGATGATTGCGAGGTTCATTGCGCCAGAAAACTCGTTGAAGAGGAAGTTTTCTATGCTACCGCTTATTTTTTCTCTATCGGACGTCGCTGGAGCGATCCGGATCAGGGAGAAGAATAGATGCTGCGTAGGTCATCGTATGATATGTTGAGGATTTTGCATACAGAAGCTGCTATGACATTTGGCGGTCAGGAGCATCGGATTTACAAAGAAATGTTGGCAATGCGTGAGCGCGGGCATTATTTAGAAGCCGTTTGCCAGCCAGGCGCTCATCTCATTCCCAGATTGCGCGATCAGGGGTTTGAAGTTCATGAAATTGCCATGCCCGGGCTGAAGAATTTCATTTCAGGTGTGATGAAGATCCGCCAGATAATCAGACGCGGGAAATTCGATATCGTAAATACACATAGCAGAATCGATACCATGGTGGCGGCATTGGCCGGGCGCCTGGCACGAACACCGCTAATCGTGCGCACCAGACATTTGGGTAAGACGCCAGGCTCGTTGTTGTCCTACACGATTCTGCCGCACCGCGTCATTGCTATCAGTAAGTACGTACAGGAACAAGTGCTTTCCAGAGGCGCAGGCAAGGAGAAGGTTGGACTTGTCTATACCGCTGTTCAACAACCAGACGTCACCGTCACGTCTTCAATACGTCAGGAGCTTGATATACCGCCTGACGGCATAATTATTGGTTCTGTGGCGCATATGCGCATTCCAAAAGGGCATGACAAACTGATTGCCGCCACCTTGCCTATCCTGAAAGAGATGCCGAACCTGCATCTGGTCATCGCTGGTCGAGGTGAGCCTCTGCTAAGTCAATTGAGAGCGCAAGTAAAAGAAGAGAAGATGGATCGTCAAATTCAT
>JBEBTQ010000025.1:0-16676 GCA_040393685.1 Advenella kashmirensis
TTTCTTCACTCCAGACAATGATAATGATTGAGTCTGCCTATTTCGGTTTTGATGATGCCAATCACAGCCTTCTGTCGTGCTCGAGTAAAGCGGGCCTCCACAGATGACACGCTGATTGCGTAACGCGCACGTCCCTGGCTATCAGCAATGGCCACCCCCACGCCAAGCACTCCTTGAACCGCGGCATTGCCAACAACAGACCAGCCTCGCTCCCTTGTCCCCTTGATCAACAGCTTCAGTTTATTCACAGTTATTCCGCCAAACCGATGCAGCTTCAGCGCATTTTCTGCAAGGATACGTTCCCGCTCGTCTTCGACCAGATGAGAAAGCAGGGCCAGGCCTGCGGCGCCCACTCCCATTGGCTGCTTGTGATTGATCTGAATGGACAATACCTGCAGCGGATAGGAACCAATTTCCCGATGAATGCAGAGGGAGTCGGCATTGTCCTGCCGGATCAGGAACGAGGAATCACCCGTCTTCTCGCTGATTTTTATAAGCACATCCCTTAGTTCGTCAAGCTCATAACCAACCTCTGACAAGTCCCGCCATTTTTCAGGATTGTAAATGTATCGGCCTGATTTGCCGTCTTCTGAAATATAGCCGTGATTAAGCAGAACGCTGACAAAGCGATACACGCTGGGACGCGCAATTCCGGCCTTCACTGCGATCTCTGCAATCTTAAGTCCGGATGGCCCGGCGCGGCTCAACGCTTGAAGAATAGTCAATCCACGCACCAACGTTTTCGGCTCGTCTTTATATTTCATCACTCCTCCACTTGTCCAAATGTTGGACAAATGCATTTTGCCATAGCTTGCGATCTGACTAGAATTCACTCGCATGACAACTGAATTCAGCGCAAAAAATAATTCACGATGTGCAACCGATGATTCACAACACAAGACTGGAGACAATATGAAAACAGCATTTTTCAGAGTAACCACGCTTTCCATTGCACTGCTTGCATGTAATGCGGCCATGGCAGATGAATACCCGAGCAGACCCGTCAGCCTGGTCGTTGGCTATTCTGCCGGTGGCGCAACCGATATCCTGGCAAGACTGGTGGCAAAAGGACTGTCCAGCGAACTGGGGCAAACCTTTGTTGTAGAAAACAAACCCGGCGCCAACAGTAATATTGGAACAGAGTATGTTGCCCGTGCCAAAAATGACGGTTACACCCTGCTGGTCGGAAGTATTGCAAACACGATCAATCGGTCTCTATACAAGAAACTCAACTACGACTATCTCAGGGATTTTCGCAGTGTCGGTTTTATCGCTTCCATCGGCAATGTCCTGGTAGTCAACCCGAAGACGAACATCAAGTCCGTGGATGAATACGTCTCCTACGCGAAGCAGAATCCAGGAAAGCTGACCTGCGCATCGTCAGGAATTGGTTCATCAATCCATATGTCATGTGAATTGTTCAAGGTACTCACCGACACCAAAATTCTGCATATTCCTTACAAAGGCAGTGGGCCCGCCGTCAATGATCTGCTTGGAGCCCAAGTCGACTCTATGTTCGATAACATACCTTCATCTGTCGGCAGAATCAAAGCAGGCAGTCTGACACCGCTGGCAGTCACCACAGAGAAGCGCGATCCCGCGCTGCCCGATGTTCCTACGTTCAAGGAAAAGGGCATCGACCATTTTCTGGTCAGTTCCTGGTTTTCAATCGTCGCTCCCAAAGGTACCGATGACGCAATCGTCAGCAAACTGAACAAGGCGTTGAACAAGGTCATCGATTCACCTGAAGTCAAAGAAGCCTTTGCAAAAAATGGCTTCAACCCGACTACGGAAGACAACACGCCCCAGTATCTGGACAAATTTACTCAGGATGAAATAACCAGATGGGAAAAAGTGGTGCGCGAAGCCAATCTGAGCGCCAATTAAAGAAGGTGAAACAAGGATGTACCCAATCGATTTTTTCTACCGATCCGCAACGCGTTACCCCGAAAGAATTGCCATAGAATCCCGCGATACCACGGTCACCTATGCGGCACTTGCTGAACGGGTAAAGGCGCTTGCCTGCGCCATCCAGCAACTGGACAGCGAGGCTGGCTCAAGAATCGGCCTCTGCGCTGGCAACGCTGTCTCTTATGTCGTCACCATGCTTGCCATCATGGCCGCAGGCAAGGTTTGGGTGCCGCTGAATTATCGCAGCACCTCCTCTGAAATAAAGAGGATCACAGACGTCATCAATCCGTCAATTATCTTTCAGGATGACCATGGGGCCAGCGTCACTCAAGAATTGTCGGATGTGCGACTCATCAATCTGGATGAAACGGAAGCATTGATTGCACAGTATCGTGGGCAGACGCCGGTCAGCCATGCTTTCAGTGCGGATGACATTCAGGCGATCAAATTCACCGGCGGTACGACCGGGATGCCCAAAGGTGTCATGCAACCCTACCGCGCATGGCGCGCAGTCATCATTAATCAGATTCACGGCTGGCAAATTACCGAGGCAGACAGGTTCGTGATCTGCGCACCAATCAGCCATGGCACGGGAACTTATGTGCTGCCATTACTGGCACAGGGTGGTTGTCTGGTATTGTCCGCTACGTCAGAAGCAAACGATATTCTGCATGCATTCAGGGAACAGCGCGGCACCATGACGTTCATGCCCCCTACCCTGATCTATAAACTGATGGCGGCGGCAAGCTCAGGCGCCGAAGACTTCCCTTCGTTGCGCCTTTTGATCTACGGCGGCGCAGGCATGCCATCTGAAAAAATATCCGCTGCACAGTCCTTCTTTGGCAATGTCCTTGCCACAACCTACGGCCAGACAGAAGCCCCGCAAATTGCCACACTGATTGGCCCGCAGGAACTTGCACAAGCACAATACCGTGCCTCGGTGGGGCGCGCCAGCTGGCTGACCGATATTGCAATTGTGGATAAGGAAATGAAACCATTGCCGCAAGGTGAGGCCGGCGAGATTCTGATTCGCGGTGATCTGGTGATGACGGGATACTGGCAGCTGCCTGAGAAAACCGCAGAAACCATCACGGACGGCTGGCTTCACACGGGTGATGTCGGCTACATGGATGACAAGGGCTTTATTTTCATCAAGGACAGGATTCGCGATGTCATTATCACCGGCGGCTTCAATGTGTATCCGATAGACGTGGAAAACGCATTGTCACAACACCCTGCCGTTCACGAGGTTGCCGTATTTGGTATGACAGATGAAAAATGGGGAGAATCTGTAAACGCGGCGGTACAGCTGCGCGCCTCATGTACAGCGACGGCGCAGGAACTCCAGGCCTTTGCCCGTGAGAAACTCGGTCCGGTCCACACACCGAAACACATCTATTTCTTCCAGAACCTGCCACGATCTCCGGTAGGGAAGGTACTGAAAAAAACCATTCAGGAACAGATACTGTCGGGCGCTTTCAACGCGACCGAGACATCACCATTGTAATAAGGACAAACCATGACAACACCGACAACAGAGCTATGTGCACATACCCTGACCGGCATGAACTATCGCGACAAGGACCTGGTCAACGACCTGATAGGCGAAGCAACCTTTACTGATGTCATGTTTCTGCAGATCATGGGCAGAAAACCCCGCCCAGTGGATACCAGGATTGTAGACGCTGTGCTCGTGACCCTGATGGAACACGGGCTGACTCCCAGCGCTATTGCAACCCGACTGATCTACATGAGCGCCCCCGAAAACCTTCAGGGTGCAGTTGCCTCGGGCCTGCTGGCCGTTGGCAGTCAGTTTGTCGGTACCATGGAAAACTGCTCGGCACTGCTGGATGAAATTATTGCATCTGACAATCAGCAGGAGGCCGCGATAGAGATCGCCAGCCGATACAGAAAAAACAAGCTGCATTTGCCGGGCTTTGGTCATCATCTGCACAAACCCGATGATCCCAGATCCATTAAACTTCTGCAGCTGGCTGACAGCGAATCCGAGCTGGACAGAAAGCACCTGGATGCTCTGAAGTTGCTGAGCGCTGCTGTTGATCAGGTCTATGAGCGACATATAACCATCAATGCCACCGGCGCCGTTGCGGCACTGCTGGGTGCGATCGGCGTTCCGTCAAGACTGATGCGCGGCTTCGCCGTCATCTCACGAGCCGCAGGACTGGTCGCACATATCGGAGAAGAACAAACGATACCGTCTGGCAGATTCATTTGGGACACCATTGATCAGGCGATCCCCTATCAGAAAAAGGACACCGACAATGCGTGACGCTGAGCAGGTCATTCTGGTTGCCGGCGCGGGTAGCAGCGGTCCGGGCTGGAGCATCGGAAAAGCAACATCTGTTGCGTTGGCAGGTTCCGGTGCGAAGGTGATTGCACTGGACTACCATGCAGACGCAGCAAATGAAACAGCGCAGGAAATCGAAAGCCGGGGAGGAATATGTCTGCCGGTGCAGGGAGACATCACTGATACGCAGGACATGAAACGTGCATTGAAGACCGCCACCGACAGTTTCGGCCCTATCACAACCTTGATTGCCAATGCAGGCATCGGCAAGATGGGCGGAGTCTCTGAAACCGAGGTTGCCGATCTGCAGCGTATCCAGCGTACCAATGTTGATAGCCTTCTGTCGCTATCGAAAATGCTGATACCGGGCATGATAGAGCAAGGAGGCGGCACTATCGTTTCTGTCGCGTCAATTGCAGGAATACGATACATAGGCTACCCTCATCTTGCCTATAGCGTTACGAAAGCGGCGTTGATCCAGATGACAAGAATGATCGCACACGAGTATGCCGACCGCAATATCCGGGCCAATACCGTTATCCCCGGCCTTATCGATACGCCAAGAATCCGCAAGAATGTCGGCGCGGCATTTTCTGCATCCAATGACATGGATGAAATCCGGCGAAAGCGGGATGCCCAGGTCCCCATGAAAAGAATGGGCACACCGTGGGAAGTGGCCCATGCGATAGCGTTTCTCGCATCAGAGCACGCGTCCTACATTACAGGGACAGAACTGGTTGTGGACGGCGGTTTGACAGGTAAATGCTGATGACGACGTCAGGGCCATCGGGCGTAACGCCACCTCTGCATCCGCAGGCCACGATCCAGATTCTGCCTCAGCTGCACATACTGCCCTAGTTTTTCATCTTATCCGTGTCCATGCTCTCTGTGGATATGCCTTCTTTGGGCTCGCTATCGTTGGACATGCTTTCCTTGGACATCGCCTCATGAGTCATGGATTCCTGGTTCATATTTTCACTCGCTGCACCATTGATCGGTTTGGCTTCGCTCAGTTTGCTGTTGTCGGACATACTTTCCTGGGTATTCTCCTTGCTCGTGATATCTGAAGCCACGGCGACTCCGGTACCAAGAATCAGGCACAGGGCAACGGCGGAATGGGTAATGATTTTCATAAAGTACTCCTGGTTGTGTAGAGTAAACCGCGAAGCAAATGCAGCGCGGCGGGCCAACTGACAATATGTCCGTCGGCAGGAACCAGACCATATGAAGGTTTGGTTTTCGTGGGTATAGATTGTTCGTCTCCATAGCCTCACATAGTGATATACGCAGAGAAGCGGGAAATGGATGCATTTGCACCACACCTGCATCCGATTCGCCTGCTTCTGCGTATATGTCAGTGTGAGGTAATGTCGCCCACTCAATCCATAGAAGGGAATTCTCATGAAATCACTAATTCGTCCGCTAGTTCTGGCTACCATGCTGGCTGGCGCAAGCGTGGCGGGCGCAGCCACAGTCAATGTTGGCGGTGCCCCCATGCTTGCACAGAAAAACATTGTGGAAAACGCGATGAATTCTAAGGATCACACCACGCTGGTCGCAGCCGTGAAAGCCGCCGGCCTGGTAGAGACCCTGCAGGGAAAAGGACCATTTACGGTATTTGCACCGACGAACGCGGCTTTCAATGCTCTTCCTGCGGGAACAGTCGATACGCTTCTCAAGCCTGAGAACAAGCAAAAGCTGACTGCAGTGCTCACCTATCATGTCGTCGCAGGAAAATACACCAAGCACGACTTGGAAAAAATTATCAAGAAAGACGGCGGTAAAGCGATGCTCAAAACGGTGCAGGGCGGGACGCTCTGGCTGATGATGAATGGCCCGCAGAATATCCAGATCAAGGATGAAGCAGGGGGCATGGCCAATATCAGCACATATGATGTCATGCAGTCCAATGGCGTGATCGATGTCATCGACACGGTACTGATGCCCAAGTAGCGCGTTCTGGATTGCAGGTACCGTGCGCTTCCACGCGCGTTGCTCGTGAGCACACGCTGGTAAGCTGCGCTCTTTCAGCTTACCAGCGTCGCGGGAGGATAAAGAAAATGCATTGACGGCAATGGAAATTTCGTGTGACTATGGGACTTCAAACATCAAACACATAAACAGATACATGGCGCAAACCGGCGACCAGCAACATCGCAATCTTCTTTTGGCTGTAGCTCGAAAGGACAGGCGAGCATTCGAAGCGCTGTATGTTCAGGTGTCGCCACGTCTGTATGCTGTTGCATTGCGTATGCTCAAGCGAGCCGAACTGGCCGAGGAACTACTGCAGGATGTGTTTATTACGATATGGAATCAGGCCGGCAATTACAATAGTGATTACAGCGCGCCGTTGACCTGGATGACCAATATTGTTCGCAATCGGGCCATTGACCGCTTGCGCCGCTCTGAGCCTGCCGATCCCTCCGTTGACGGAAACATGGATTTGCTGCTCGATTCCGATCCCGGGCCGCTAGCAGCTTACGAACAAGGCCAGTCCTCTCAAAAGCTTGACGACTGCATGAAGCAATTGTCAGCGGAACAGCGTCAGAGTATTTTTCTTGCCTATTATCATAGTCTTTCCCATGCTGCGATCGCCAAACACATGGCGCAGCCATTGGGAACCACCAAGAGCTGGATCCGAAGAGGCCTGGCTCAGTTGAAGAGGTGTCTGGGATTATGAACGAATTCAAACCCGACGACCTGCTGGCAGCGGAATATGTGCTGGGCACCCTGCGTGGCGGAGCGCGACGCCGCCTTGAACAGCGTATTGCCAACGATCCCGCCCTGGCCCGTCAAGTGGCCGACTGGCAGCAAGCCTTTGCACACCTGGACCTGAATGACGAACCGGTGCAGCCGCCCCCTCATATCTGGCAGGCAATCAACGAAAGAATATCAAGGGATATCAGCGCCCGGCACACCGACAACGAGGACGCATCCAATCAGGACCACTACACCGATACGCAGAAATCCTCGACACCATCGGTATACGAAGTGGCGCGCAGAGCCCGGATATGGCAATGGACGAGCGCAGCACTGGCTGCGTGTCTTGTTGCAACCCTGTTCTGGCCTGGTGCGGCAGTTCGCAGAGACGCTCCTGCGTTCGTGCAGCCCATCGCCGTACTTTCTCCCAAAACACCGGATTCCACCGCGCATTTGATTGCCGGCTACGATGCCCGCGATCGGGCCCTGGTGTTCACGCCACTGAACATGACGGCAACCGATGCACAGCACAGTCTGCAATTATGGCGTATCGGAGCAGACAAAAAACCGGTCTCCCTGGGACTTCTGAATCCCGGCGTAAGCACGCGTATCGACCTGGAGAAACTATCCACTCTATATGGCACCACGCTAGCTGTCAGTCTTGAACCTGCCGGCGGTTCGCCTACCGGACAGCCCACTGGAGCGGTACTGTATGCGGGCGTGGTGGCATTGGCTCTCGGCTCACCGGATCAATAACAATAAGGCACTGTTATCCCACCAGGAAACGCTGACTGAGCTGCCGTTCAAAGGCTGTCCATAATTCACTTACTGTGAAATTTGGTACCGTGCGCCCTGACCGCGTTCTGCAGAAAATCCTTCACCGCAGCCCAGCTATGCTCATCCGATTGAGCATTTGCCTCCGGTTGTCCGCCGCCGGTATTGACTTTGCCGGACACAGGATGGGAATAAACAAGCTGTGTGGTCGGAACATACGGGAACACAATACTGTGCCCGCCGTCTTTGGTGTCCACCCACTGCACAACATGACCAAAACCAACCTCATGCAAGTGCTCGTAGATCATTTTGCTGTACAGACTCGACGGCCAGGCGCCATCGTCCGTGGCAGACAGCAGAATAATAGGGCCTTCAATATTTTCAACCTTGATACGCGCGCGAGCCACGGCTTCAGGGTCCTGCAGCGCAGTCATGATGGCACGTGCATGACGGTGAGGCGACGGTCCCTCGTCAAAAGGTGCCCAGGTAGCGGTTCTGTTATCCTGCCAGACGTGGGTCAGGGGTTTGCCATCCAGCAGCCACGCCGGCCCTTCCCTGCCCACCTTGGGATCGGCTGCGTTCTGACCACTGTGCACGACCGCGCCCGGCACATAGGCAATGACGGCGCTCACATCGCGGGGATAAATACTGGCCAGCAGCAGCACCAGTTCGCCGCCGCGTGACTGACCGCTAAGCGCAACAAATCCATCCAGCGGCTGCTGCGTTCTGCGAAGCCAGTCCATGCCTTTTTTGAAATACTCCAGCGGCGTATTGGAAATGTAATCGGACAGGCCGGGCGCCTTGAAATACCCTAATGCAAATGCAATATATCCGCGCGACGCATACAGCGCCCCACGCGGTTCATTGATCCCGCCACCGGAACCGTTCAATATCATCACAGCCGGGTGAGGGCCTGGCGTCGCAGGCAGAAAAAGCGTGCCTACCAGACCTTCTTCACGGACTTCGATACGCTGTACGCCCTCATCCATCAGACGTTGCGTCAGAGTTGCCTGCAGCGTATTATTTTTCGTGTTGACCGTGATGTTCGTCAGCAGCGGCTGCGTAACGCTATCGGGAAACACTTCTCGACGGTTAGCCTGCGCTGGTTCCTGCGACCACAACAGCCCCATGGACGAAACGCCCTGGTAGCTCCCGGATACGGGTGCCTGCGCTGTCAGATCCACCACACCGTCGTCAGTGGCCTCAAATTCAGCCTGGCTTTGCCAGAGCGTGCCACCGACTCTCTCGGTGCTGGTTGCGATGGTGATGCGCTCGCGCGGCGCCAGACCCTGAACAAGGATCTGACGCGGTTCATCGATCAGGGCATCGGCTGGCGTCACCGACAGAATTTCATTTGACATACTTTTTCCAGAAAGCAGCGGCGCGCCTGCGAAGATTCTTCGTATGACGCGCATTTATGACAGGCGTGATAATCATTACATGAATATTCTATAGCAGATGCAATCAGCGTCATCGAACAGACGTAACTGCAGCTAATTGCAGGGGAAAGTGTACATCTGGATCAGCCGGTCGCCGATGCTGAATTGCTCCGCGACCGGCACCCTGCATCACACAGTGAACCG
The DNA here is from genome assembly GCA_040393685.1 of Advenella kashmirensis. Taxonomy (GTDB): domain Bacteria; phylum Pseudomonadota; class Gammaproteobacteria; order Burkholderiales; family Burkholderiaceae_B; genus Advenella; species Advenella kashmirensis_C. Next base: position 9,277 of record JBEBTQ010000025.1, read on the forward strand.
TCTTATTCCTTGGTCACCATCACAGGCACCGTACGATCGGAGCTCAGTGGCTTGACCACCAGGCCCTTCTTAGCTGCCCAGATGTTTTTGTAGTGGAACAGAGGAATGATGCCGACTTCATCGGACACCAGCTGGGCGGCGTCCTGCATGATTTTCTCGCGCTTGCCATCGTCGAACTCTTCGGTGGCCTGTTTCAGATAATCATCCAGTTTTTCGCTGCTGTAATGACCCCAGTTGGAAGCACCCAGACCTTTATCGGGATCCACTGTTGCCAGGATATTTACCATGGCATAGCTGCCCTCGCCCGTACCGTTACCCCAAGCGATAACAGACATGGCGTATTCGTTTTTCTTGGCAGCGCTGGAGTAAACAGCCCATGGCACAACCGATACCTGTGTTTTCACGCCAATGCGGCTCCAGAACTGAGCCACCGCCTGCACGGTCTCAGGGGCCAGGGGATAACGGTCCGTTGGCACATGCACGGTCAGATTGAATCCATCCGGGTAACCGGCTTCTTTTAGCAAATCCTTGGCTTTCTGTGCATCAAAGGCAATGGGTTTGACGTTCGGGTTGTAGCCAATCGAATCCTTGGGCATCCACTGATCTGCTACGGTCACACTACCCTGCAGAATGCGGTCAGCGATGGCGTCACGGTTAATGGCAAGAGACAGCGCCTGACGAACGCGCACGTCCAGCAGCGGATTCTTGTCCAGCGGCTTGCCACTATTGTCCGTAATGAATTTATTGGGTTTGGGATTGAAGCTGGGTTGCAGCAACATCACGCGCAGGCCGTTATAGGCAAATACGCCAACCTTGGGATCGTTCTCCAGTTTTTTCAGATCGGCAACAGAGACTTTATCGATCACATCCACGTCACCGGACAGCAGCGCTGTTGAACGCGTTGCCGCATTGGCCACATAACGGTAGGACACTTTATCCCACAAGGGTTTTTCGCCCCAGTAGTTCGGGTTGGCTTCCACCTGGAAACCCGCGCCAGGCGTGTAGGAAACCAGTTTGTAAGGACCGGTACCAATCAGGGCCTTGCCGGAATTGAAATCGTCACTCGTTGCATTCTCTGTGGATTTTTTCTGTACCAGATGCACAGACGCCAGATTCAGCGGCAGGCCGGGATTGGGAATCGTGGTTTCAAACACCAGCGTGCCAGGCTCTTTCTCTGTCACGCTCTTGATCGTGCGCACATAACCCGTAAACGGCGCGACCGAACCGGGCACCTTGCGGATGCGTTCGATTGAATAGATCACATCTTCTGCCGTGAACGGTGTGCCATCGCTCCATTTGACATCGGGACGCAGCTTGAATTCCCATGTGGTCGGGCTGGTGTTTTTCCATTCCGTGGCCAGGCCCGGCAGCAATTTGTTGTGGTAGTTGTTGACCAGCATGTCAAAAAAGAACAGGCCAGCAGAGCGGTCACCCGCAAAGTTGTTCAATTGTGGGTCCAGCGAAGACAGATTGTCGGCAAAAGCGATTTTCAGTTCTTCGGCGTGAGCCATATTACCTGCGGCCAACAGGCCTGCTGCCAGGGCAGCCAGTACGCGCTTTTTCATTTGTGTTCCTTTAAAGGTTCTGCAACTGCAACTATAAAATCAACCCGATCCGCTGCGGCTGTGCATGCCGTCATGCAACGTCGGCCGCAAGCCGGATCAGGCCTGGTCATTCAAATGACAGGCACTCAGGTGCCCGCCCGATACCGCTTTGAGCAGCGGCACCTCGGTACTACATCGAGGCATCGCATGAGGACAGCGCGGATGAAAATGACAGCCCGAAGGAGGATTGATCGGACTGGGTATTTCACCTTTGATCATAGAAAACACCTTCTTGCGATCCTGCATTTTTGGGATCTCGGCCAGCAATGCCTGCGTATACGGATGATTGGGTCTGCGAAAAATATCCGCCACGGGCGCCTGCTCTACGATGCGCCCCAGATACATAATCACCACGCGGTCCGACAGATGCTCTACCACACCCAGATCGTGACTGATAAACAGATACGTCAGTCCCAGCTCTTCACGCAACTTCATGAACAGATTGAGAATCTGAGCCTGAATGGAAACGTCAAGCGCAGCAACGGCCTCGTCACACACGAGCATATCGGGAGCCACAGCCAGCGCGCGCGCAATGCCAATGCGTTGTCGCTGCCCGCCACTGAACTGATGCGGAAAGCGATTGCGCAGACTGGCCGACAGACCCGCCCGCTCCATCTGCTCAGAAACATACTGATCCAGCTCTTTAGACGACACCATATTGTGCAGCCGGGGCGACTCACCCACAATATCCCGCACACGCATGCGCGGATTCAGACTGGCATACGGATCCTGAAAAATCATCTGGATTTTCAGTCGGGCGGCCTCAGCCTCGTGGCGCGGCAGGGTTTTCAGATCCTGCCCGCGAACCAGCACTTTGCCTGAGGTCGGCTCCATAATGCCTGCAACCATGCGTCCGAGCGTGGACTTTCCGCAGCCGGACTCTCCGACCAGTCCCACTACTTCACCCTTGGCAATATCCAGGCTTACATTATCCACAGCACGTGTCAGCGTCGCCGGTTTCAGCAGTCTTGCCTTTTCCAGCCAGGTATCGACCAGACCATCGTGGGGCTGGCCAAAAGTCTTGGACACATGGCTGACGCGCACCAGCGGCGTTTCAATTACATCTGTCATACATGCGCTCCTGCGTCCGAGGCCACGTTACCCGACCCGCCGGTATCCGGCACCACACCCGAGTCGGGTGCTGCACCAGGATGATAGCAACGCACCCGGTGACCATTTGCCAGATCATCCAGACCTGGCATGGTGTTACAGACCTCGGTGCGCCGCGGGCATCGCGGCGCGAAGGCACAGCCAGGTGGCAGCGACAAAAGGCTCGGCGTCATACCGGCAATCTGGCGCAAGGGCTGGCCACGTTTATTGTTGATCGGCAGACTCTGAATCAAACCCTGCGTGTAGGGATGCTGCGGATCATCCAGTACCTGGTCCACCGTACCCGATTCGACAATCCGTCCCGCGTACATCACATTGAGATCATCGGCCAGGCCTGCAACCACAGACAGATCATGCGTGATCCAGATCAGTGCCGTGCCATACCTGGCAGAGAGCTTCTGGATTTCAGACAGAATCTGTGACTGAATGGTAACGTCCAGCGCCGTTGTGGGTTCATCCGCAATAATCAGATCAGGACGCAGCAACAAGGCAATGGCAATGGCCACGCGCTGCCGCATACCACCCGAGAGCTGATGCGGGTAGGCAGAGAGGCGGGCTTCGGGACTGGGGATACCCATCAGCCCCAGCATGTCGCGCGATTGCTCCCACGCCTGACGTCGGCTGATTTTCTCGTGAGCACGCAGGGTTTCGATCATTTGCGTGTCGATCCGCAGAACCGGATTCAGCGTCATCATCGGATCCTGGAAAATCATGGAGATCCGGTTGCCACGCAATTTGCGCAGATCTGCTTGCGGCATCTTGAGCAAATCCTGTCCCTTGAACAGAATCTCTCCGCCAACGATACGGCCGGGTTCATCCACCAGTCCCATAATCGAAAAGCCGGTTACTGATTTGCCGGAACCTGACTCGCCTACCAGGCCCAGAATGCGTCCGGATTCCAGCTGCAACGAAACACCATCCACAGCAGGCACCTGGCCCGCACGCGTCATGAAATGAGTACGCAGGTCGCGCACTTGCAGCAAGGGTGATGTACTCATCGCTGCCTCCGCGGATTGAAGATTTCCCGCAGGCGATCACCCACCAGATTCAAAGCCACAATTGTGATCAGCAGTGCCACACCAGGAAAGAGACTGATCCAGTATTGTCCTGACAGCATGTATTGATACCCGTTGGCAATCAGCAATCCAAGGGAGGGTTCGGTCACCGGCACACCCAGTCCCAGAAAACTCATGGTGGCTTCCAGCGTGATGGCGCGCGCGACCTGCAGGGTGCCGATCACAATCAGCGGCGGCAGGCAGTTGGGCAGAATATGGCGCAGCATAATGCGCCAGCGAGGAATATTAAGACTGCGTGCCGCCTCTACATATTCCTTTTGTCTTTCTGCCAGCGCCTGTCCGCGTGCGGTACGCGCATAGTAGGCCCATTCCAGTATCACAAGTGTCAATATCACATTCCCGATACCCTTGCCCAGATAGGCAAGAATCATCATGGCAATCAGGATCGAAGGAAAAGACAGCATCAGATCAACCGTGCGCATGATAAAGCCGTCAACCCGTCCGCCCGCGTAGGCAGACAGTACGCCCAGTATGGTTCCAACCACACTTGCAATGAGTGCAGAACCAACGCCCACGGTCAGACTGATACGCAGGCCATATAGAATGGCCGAAAACAGATCTCTTCCCTGCCCGTCTGTCCCCAGCCAGTAGTTGAACGTACCGGCTCCGTTCGCACTGCCCGGAGGCAGACGCGAATCCAGAATATCCAGCTGCATTAAATCATAGGGATTCTGCGGCGTAATCCAGTGGGCAAATATCGAACCCAATGCCAGCAACAAAAGCAGCACAAAGCCAATCGCCGCCCGCTTGGAGGAAAAGAAATCGGACAGTCTTTCCCGAAACCGTGAGGGTCTGGGCGCATGTACTACCGGTGCAGCCACCGGATCCACCGCTGCTTCTGCGGTCTGTCTGTTAACGGACTGAGTCATCGCGCACCCTCCAGCCGCACGCGCGGATCCAGCAGACGGTAAGTAATATCAACCAGCAGATTGATGGTCACGAAAACGCAGACTATGACAACCAGATAGGCCAGTATGACCGGCCTGTCCAGACCGTTGATACTATCCAGGATCAGCTTGCCTGCGCCCGGCCAGGAGAAAATGCTTTCGGTGACCACTGCACCGGCAATGGTCGATCCGAACTCCAGACCCAGCACAGTCACCAGGGGAATCATGATATTGCGCAGCACATGTACGCCAATCACGCGAAAATTGCTCAGACCCTTGGCACGCGCAAACCGGATATAGTCCAGTGGCAGCACTTCCTGCACGCCGGCATAGGTCAGGCGAATCACAAGTGAAACTTTGAAAAGCGCCAGATTAATGGCAGGCAGCAGCAGATGTCGCAGACCGTCAAGCGTCAGAAATGACCATTGATAGCCGAACAGCGTCACGGTCTGGCCGCGGCCAGAGGAAGGCAGCCAGCCAAGACTCACACTGAATGCCATGATCAGCACCAGACCAACCCAGAAGGTGGGCAGCGAGAAGCCCAATATGCTGCCCGTCATGATTGTCCGGGAAAACACGCTTTCTGAATAAAGACCGGCAATCAGGCCCAGCGGTACGCCGACCACAATCGCAATAAACAGCGCTGCCAGCGCCAGTTCCATGGTGGCGGGCAGCCGTTGCAGAACCAGTTGCAGGGCCGGCTGGTTGTAGACAAAGCTGTTGCCCAGATCACCTTTCACCGCACTGGCCAGAAAATGAAAATATTGCATCCATAATGGCTGATCAAGACCCATCTGCGCAATAATGCGCGCCCGATCCCGCTGATCTGCATCGGGGCCGATCAGAATGTCGATAGGATTGCCCACCGCGTGCAAACCGATGAAGACAATCAGCGTCATCAACAGAATGATCAGCAGCGCCTGCAGAACGCGTTTAATCAGCCATAGCGTCATTGCGCCTCCACCGGTGGCGGCGGGCTGGCGGCAGTCCACTCGTCACCGTCGAGCTCGGGCTCGGCGTAGGCTTCAATCTGTTCAAAATAGCTGGCTACATCTTCCTGGTACAGGGACCCGGTAATAGCTCGCGCAATGGCAGACGCCCCGTCGGAAATGGCGGGAATATCGCCGGAAACCGTGCCATGAGATGCCACTGCCGGATAGCTGAAGCAATAGATGTGTGACAGGCCGGGCGCATTCACGCCTTCACGCGGCTGGAATTCAAAACCAGGACCCAAATCCGGACAGGCCGACAACTCTGCATCTTCCTGACCTGGCTGCGGACGATAGCGATCAGCCCACGTCCGCACCAGCGGTGCCAGCTCTGCATACTCAGGACGCAGATGCCAGTCTATTTTGAAGCCGGTGGCAAAAATCAGGAAATCCAGTACGAACGTGCCTTTCGGTGTGGTCAGATAGATTACGTCATCGCGCATCTCTATCTTCTGCACCGGACAGCCTGTATTGAATCGCGCGTTGTGATGCGAAGCCACACGCAGCGTGCTGCCTTTGGGCGGAGGAACCTGCTGTTCGTTGATGTAATGACGGATGCGCCATTTCCAGTCGTCAGACAGACCAGAATAACCGTGTACCAGTCCGGGACTGCCGGAACCCTTGCCTTTATTGATGCGAGGAATTTCGTTACGCCGGATAATCAAGTCAACGCTGTGCGCACCGGCTTCCAGCGCTGTTGCAGCACTATCCATCGCCGAGGCACCGGCACCAATCACGCCCACCCGTTTGCCCGCAAGCGTTGTGTAGTCAAAGAAATCAGAGGAATGCGCACGCAGATGAGCCGGCACAGTATCGGCAAAAGCCGGAAAACTCGGACCGCCCAGACCATCCCGGCCGGTGGCCAGAATCAGCCGCCTTGCGCCCACACGCGTTTCGCCAGCAGGCGATTGCAGCGTCAGCTCCAGATAATTGTCGGGATGCAGATGCACATGACGAATGGCATGTTCATTGCGCACATCCACATTCATGACCTTGCGATACCAGCGCAGATAATCCATCCATTGCAGTCGTGGTATTTTATCCAGCGCATCCCACTCCTGGGTGCCGTATTGGGCTTCGAACCAGGCTCGGAAGGTCAGCGAGGGCAAACCAAGCGCCGGACCGGTGAGCTGTTTGGGAGAACGCAGCGTTTCCATACGCGCTGTTGTTGCCCAGGGGCCTTCAAACCCCTGAGGCGAACGATCGAAATTACAGGAGCGAACGCCCAGATTGCGCAGTGCCACTGCTGCTGTCAGTCCCGCCATGCCTGCGCCAATAATCGCGACGTCAAGCAAACGTTCCCCATTGATCTCACGCGGCTTCACCCAGTCTTTGCCAGGCAGATCCAGTCGCAGCAAATCCTGCTGCAATCGCGCTTCCAGGCCGGACAGACCTTCTTTTTCGGGTGGCTGATAACTCATACTCTGCAACTCAATCGAAAATACAAGGGTTTACCCTTGCCAAACACATTTGAATATTACGCAATGCTATAAAGAAAGGCGTAATCAACCATTTTAAAGAATATAACAAAGCGAATTTATATTATTTAGTTATTAACATATATCAAGACGATTCTAATGGTGGCTGCAGCCACTTTGCACGCCAGCAAGCGATGCAACAGACTCATTCGGGCTGCGCCTTGCAGTAATCACTACTGCAATTTTAAATCACGGCACACAACAAAAGGCGCATAATAAAACTGAAACTATTAACTATTTAATATGTCATATTCTC
>JBEBTQ010000026.1:0-16513 GCA_040393685.1 Advenella kashmirensis
AACCCAATGTTGGTATCGTCGAAGTGCCGGATGAACGTCTGGATAAACTGGCAGAAATTGTCAAACCTGAGCGCATCCTGCCTGCGACAGTCGAATTCGTGGATATCGCCGGTCTGGTCGCGGGAGCTTCCAAGGGTGAGGGTCTGGGAAACCAGTTTCTGGCCAATATTCGCGAAACTGACGCTGTGGTACACGTTGTCCGCTGTTTTGAAGATGAAAACGTGATCCACGTAGCCGGGCAGGTCAACCCGATTTCAGACATCGAAGTCATCAATACCGAGCTGGCGCTGGCGGATCTGGCCACGGCTGAAAAAGCCCTGCTGCGTGCCCAGAAGACAGGTCGGGCAGGTGATAAGGACGCCCAGAAACTGGCCGCTTTGCTGGAAAAAATCGTTCCGGTTCTGAACGAAGCCAAAACCATCCGCTCCATGGGGCTGGACAAAGATGATCAGGCGCTGATCAAGTCTTTCGGTTTCATTACCGCCAAACCGGCAATGTATGTGGCAAACGTGAGAGAAGACGGCTTTACTGACAATCCGCATCTGACTGCCGTGCAGGAATTTGCAGCCAAGGAGACTGCCCCCGTTGTTGCCGTATGTGCAGCCATCGAGGCGGAAATTGCGGATCTGGACGACGAAGACAAAAACGTCTTCCTGGAAGATATGGGCATGGACGAACCCGGCCTGAATCGTGTCATCCGCGCCGCCTTCCGCCTACTGGGATTGCAAACTTACTTCACAGCAGGCGTCAAGGAAGTGCGCGCCTGGACAATTCATATCGGCGACACAGCACCCAAAGCCGCTGGCGTCATCCATACGGATTTTGAACGCGGCTTTATTCGCGCGCAAACCATTGCCTACGAAGATTTCCTGACGCATAAAGGCGAGCAGGGCGCCAAGGAAGCCGGCAAAATGCGGGCCGAAGGCAAGGAATATGTGGTCAAGGACGGCGACGTTTTAAATTTCTTGTTCAACGTTTGACGAGTGTTGACGGATTTCGAAGAGCGCCCATAACTTTTACCGAATCCTGCGGGACGGTTAGCAGGGCTTGATGATTTGACTGACCCGTTTTCACTCAATGGCGGTACTCGTGTTCAACCGTTGCGAGCCGGAAATGGGGTAATGATGAAATCATTACCCTTTTTCGATTGGCTTCGCTCATTTCCTTGCGGCTTTCTTCGCATGCTGCAATCCTCTATCGCGCGGCATGCTCATTTTCACACTTCAGCCAGACTCGATGATTGTTTGATATTATCAACCACATCGAATCTGTGTTAATTTTGAGTGTATGGACAACGAAATCATCGATCTTCTCAGCACGGTTGCCAGCAGCTTTCAGACGCGAATGAAGGATCAAATTTCTTCAAACAACGCTGGCCCTGCTATTTTTCAGGCACGACTCATCAATCTTATTGGTCGTCATGACGGCATATCACAACTGACATTAGGTTCAATGACCGAAAGGGATAAAGGTCAGATTGCCCGCGCTATCAACGAACTGGAAGCTGCCGGGTTTGTGACCCGGATTCTCAACCCGGCCGACAAACGTTCAAAATGCCTCACCCTGACACCTGTCGGCAGGAAAATGCATCGTCAACTCAAGGACATGCGAGCTCACCTTGCAGCAGAGGCACTGAGTACACTCACAGAAAAAGAAAAACAGGCCTTCCAGGCCACTCTTCAGAAAATAGCAACGACGCTTCACCCTTAGAACCAGGGCGCATGTTCATTCTTTCGGCCCGCCATTAGGTTGACTTTATCAACCAATAAATCTACAATGGTGGTTTGCTGAAAGGACGAACAATGGACAATGTGACGCGCAAGAAACTGAAAATGATTCATTTGGGAATTCAATTTCTCATCGCAGTCATTCTCAGCCTGGTGATGACGATTATCAATTTTGGTTTTCAGGAAGCTTTCTTCTACAACTGGGCTAAAAGCTTTGTGGTGGCTTTTCTCATTATTCCTCTGGCATTGCGCCTCATCCCCATTGTCGCCAAAGTAGTCATTAGTGTTATTGGCAATTGCCCGTTGTTTATTCTTCGCAGTCTTGTTTCCGTATGTGTTGCTGCTCTGATGGAAGGGATTGTTTCCTTTGCCGTCACCTTTGCGCAGTACGGCTTTGATATTGGGTGGCCAATGATGTGGGCCAATACCTTCGTCAAAGCCCTTCCGGTCGGGCTGCTTATCGGTTTCACAATGACCTTCATTGTTCATCCTCGTCTGCATAAAATGGCCGTGCAAGCCCATTAATCAGAAGAAGAATCACGAATTACAATCGTGATTGTGATTGTGATATGAGGCTGAATCCTTTACTCATCAGAAACGGAAAAAGTCGGGAAGGGCTGGCGGCTCCGTAACAAGTGCAATTTTTTCTTGGCGTGAAAATCGCACAGGCAGGCGCATGCCAGGCTTGTAATAGTTTTTGCCTTCGCTGGTCATGCTCTGCCTGATATTGCTCTCAAACAAAATCGTATTCTCGCCTGCAGCGTACACGGCAAGGTGCAGACGTACCCACAGATCGTCTGTGTTATCACTATCGTAATACTCAGGTGCGGTAAGTATGACCCCTTCACCAACTTCCCCCTGAGAGATTATTCGCTCCGCGATTGCCTGGTTCTCAGAGGTATTCAGAATAATGAAGAAAACCCCCACGAGCATCAGAGCAATACCAACCTTATAGGCTAACGTGCTGGTAGGGATAGATATCAGTTCCGTGATGGATGTCGCGAAGGACAGCACCACACACAGTACTCCGCCAATGAAAAAGACGATGGTTAGAGTGCGATATGGTCTGTGGAATATGGAAAATGTTCGCAAGAAATTAAGAGTCCGGATTATTTTCTTTAACGATGCGGCAGCTGTCTTGATGACTATACTAGGAAATGAAGACGAACAAAAGGACGTAAGCAGGTATTAAACTATTTCCGATTTGCCCGATGTGCTATAACATCACCAAGCATTTTCACGCCGACTGAAAAGTCCTCCATGGTCATTGCTTCCTGCGGGTTATGACTTCCGTTGGCATTTCGCACGAAGATCATTGCTGTTGGGATGGATTGATTGGCAAAATTGGCGGCATCGTGGCCGGCGCCGCTAGGCATGTGCACAGTTTTTTGTCCGATATTTCGTGCAGCACGTTCAATATCGCCCTGTAATACTTTATCCATAATGGCAGGTGTACTTCCGGTTTGATTTCCCCACTCAAATTTCACAGCGGTTTTTTCTGAGATCGATAACGCCACATTTTGTATCGTTCGATCAACCACAGCCATAGTGTCTTTGCTACGTGATCGGATATCAACGCAGAAATCCACCTGTCCTGACACTTTGCTGATTTCAGCACGTTCGGGCTCCGTGAACACTTGACCGAAAGTGAGGGTGAATTCATGGCCAGCGCGTTCCAAGGCTTCCCAATGTGTTTGCATTTCGGAAATGAGCGTCGAAAGTGCAACAACAGCGTCACTGCGATATGTTCTTGGTGTGGCACCTGAATGCGCATAACGGCCCAATACACGCGCCTTGCGGTAGCGCAGGCTGCCGCAAATACCGGTGACGATTCCAATTGGAGCTTCAGAACGGATGAGAACGGGCCCTTGTTCGATATGCAACTCAATGAAGCAGTCAATTTTCTCTGCCTGTAGAAACGCGGGTCCAGAGACGACGCGTTCGGGAAGTCCTCCCATTTCTGTCATATGTTCCCTCAGCGATCTATGCGTGTCGAAACGTCTCGCGTCCAGATCAGACTCCGAAAGTTGATGGAAAGCGGCTTTGCTGCCGATATATGACACAGGAAACCAGGCGCTTTCTTCTGCCCGAATTCCCATCACTGTAATATCTCTGACGGGCTGATGTCCCGTTTTGACAAAACCGGCTAATATTGCCATGCCCGCTATGACGCCGGCTGCACCATCATAATTGCCTCCCTTTGGCACGGAATCGAGATGGGATCCGGTCATGACTGCAGGCAGATTCCGGTTCTTACCAGGGAGGGTCATATACAGATTGAGTGCGGCATCTGTTGAAATCTCCAGACCTAACGTTTTTGCGGTCTTTTTCATCAGCTCGTGCGCTTGTTCTTCACCGCGCCCGTAGGTATCTCGCGTGATTCCAATCCCGTCAAACGACGTAGCTCTCAGGTTTTCGAAAAGACGTTCAGCCAGTTTCAAATCTGGCGAATTTATTTCATCTGCTACTTGCATGGATCCTCCGGAATGCTGCGTTATCGCGTTTGCGATGAAAATCCGACGCCCGCGAGTCGCGCGTCAACTTTTATAATTTGGAAAACAGGTTGTTGTGTTGAAGGGGAATGGTTTTCCCGTCGGCCAACGCGGGCTCCGGGACCTTAATGAATGCGTCTGCACTCCCAAACCTGAGGGTTCACCAGATGCGGAGGTTTTTTCCCGCTCAAGGCCTCCACTACCTGGCTCGCAACTGCAACCGCTGTGCGCGAAAGTGCCTCAACGGTACTTCCCCCTGAATGCGGTGCCAGAATCACGTTGGGAAGACGTATCAGGGGATCATCTGCTTCCGGTGGCTCTTTGGAGAATACATCAATTCCTGCCCCTGCCAAATGCCCGGACTTCAGATGTCGCACCAACGCTTCCTGATCAACCAGATCGGCACGTGCCGTATTGATCAATATAGCCCCGCGCTTCATCGAAGCGATTTGCGCATCATCAATCAACGGAGTGGTGCCCGTATTTGCAGGTCTATGCAGTGAGACGATGTCCGCCTGTTCGCATAATGCGGACAACGCTTTTACAGGATGGCAGCTTGCCTGCAGAATCTCATCTTCTGGGACCGAAGGAGAAAAGACGATGACCTTCATGCCAAACCCGTTGGTGGCCATTCCAGATAGCATTTTGCCGATCTGTCCAAATCCGACTATGCCAAGTGTCATCCCCGACAATTCACGAAGGGATACCTGATAGCGCGCATCCCAATTGCCACTACGTACTGCCTGGTCCAACGAGAAACTCTGTTTTACAAGAGAAAGCGCCATGGAAAGCGCCAGCTCTGCGACGGAACGGGCATTCGCACCCGGTGTGTTAACTACCGGTATGCCCAACGCATCGGCCGAGGTCAGCGAAATCATGTTGGTGCCGGAGCCGTGGCTGCCAATAATACGGAGTTTAACGCCAGCTTTGATCGCTGACTGATTGAGTCCCGCATTTCGGGTAATGACTGCATCGCAATCCTGAATTGCAAGTGCAACGTCTTCCATAGATGCAGACACTGGCGTAACCGGCTCAATTCCTGCCTCCTTTAATATTTCCAGACCTCTCGGGTGTATGGGTTGAATCACTAAACACTTCATCTGACGCCTCCGGACTGGTATAGCGCATAGTCTTTTCTGGATATAGGTTCCAGATAGTCGGTCATCAGTCGGCCATAGCCGGCGATTTCAGTCGACAGGCCCAACAGACGAAGGCAAGCCCACAGTGTTGCCTGATTACTGGTAATGACGGGTTTGCCAAGGGCGTCTTCGATTCGCGAAATCATGTCGACAGCGGCCAGGTTGGTGCACGACAGAAAGATAGCCTCTGCGTCTGGCCGATCGATGTCGCACGCCAGCCTGAAAGCTACTTCCGGAGGAACACGTCCAATATCGCGCCGTTCCTCTTGTGTGTGACCAAGATTCAGTCCTTCCAGGGAAACCACTTCGAATCCATATTCTTCCAGGAAGGTCTTTTCCTTTTCATTGACAAAATCAATGTATGGCGTGCCGACTGCGACTTTCTTTACCTTCATGGCTCTTAACGCAGCGACAACAGCGCCGGCAGTGGCAATGGCCGGAGCCCCGACCCGCTCGCCCATGCCATCGCAAAGTTCGTCCAACGAGCAAACGATAGAGCCCGAGGTACATCCATAGGCCACAACATCCACTTCTGCCGTCCTGATCAGATCCGCCGCTTCAATGACGCCCTGGGCCATCTTGTCATAATTTTCCTGTGTGGCAGGCCCTGCGTTGATCGCACGAGCCGTATGGATGGTCACGCCATCAGGTCGCATTCGATAGAAGTCGGGCTCATTGATTGTATTGGTCGACGGAACGATCAGGCCAATTTTGGCACGCCATGCATAAGGGCGGTACCGGGCCGTGGTTTTCATTTCTGTAATTACATCCATCAGTCTCTCTCCAGTCGATTGGTCATTTTTTTCAGATTGGTTGCTGCGTGCTCGAATTGATTGAACAGCGTATTGACGTCATTGCTGAACGGCATCCATTTGATTCCGCGTGTAATCCATTTTTCGGCGGCTTCCAGGTTCTGACAACTGAATCCCCAGGGAACGCCGTTCTTGTCGCAAGTGCCAATGACATGCTCCACCGCTTCCTGATAAAGCGGGTGATTCATTTCCCCGGGTATGCCTAAATCCTGCGTGAGATCATCGGGCCCGATCATGATGGCATCCAGGCCGGCTACCTGGCAGATCTGATCCAGATTGTTCAGTCCAACCTTCGTTTCCGTCATTGCAACCGTAATTGTGTTTTTGTTCATGACGGAGATCTGCTGTTTAGGGTCCGTCAGTTTTACATAGTCGGTGTGCGGGCCGCGCATGTTCAGTATTCGCTGGCCGTCGGGAAAATATTTCGTGTCCCGAAGAATCTTCTGCAATTGGTCTACGGTTTCGATATTTGGTAATAGCAATCCCATGGCGCCTGCATCCAGCGGACGAGTATAGTCATGCGAGTCAGATCCTGCCGGCCTGACAATGGGTACGATTCCCGCTTCCCGGGCGACCAGACACATTGTGGCAATCTGATCGATGGAGAAGTCGCTATGCTCCATTTCAATAATTACGAAATCCAGGCCGCTTATCGCAAGCAATTTCATGAATCGTGGATGATGAACCATCGTTGCCCAAGTGCCGAATGCTGGTTTCCCGTTATTCCAAAGCCCGAGTAAAGGATTTTTTTTCATGCGGGTACCTCACTTTTTCTGAATTTCATGTTGCTGAATTTGCTGGCCGCTTTACTCATATAGTCGACGGTTCCTTCCCAGATTTCCTGCCCTGCTGCTGCAGACCCTTCAGTAGGATCGCCTTGTGTGCCGACAGGCGTGTAATCGTTGATGTCACTGAATACTGAGAAGGACGAACCCTCAAAGGAGACTTTGCCGCTGGAGAGGGTCTTGACGCCCTCGGTAAAGGTCGTCAAAGGAGCCGCCGCTTTGACCCTATCCATGAATACCAGGTCGGGGAATTTTGCCAGCGCAACGGACGTCACCATTTCGGATGCGTGGCCGCTGGGTGCACTGGATGTTTTGAGCTTGCCAGCGGACACATCTCGCATGATGGTAAAGACGTCAATCATTCCGCCTACCGCATCATAGTTGCGTCTCAGATATCGGCATACACTCTCAATCGGGCCAATGGAGCCGGCGTGAATATTGATGAACAGAAAATGCCGGAATCCCTGGTTGGCCAATGCGTCGCAGATACCCGCGAGATAATCCTCGATGACTCTCATCTCGACCGAAAGTGTTCCGGGATAGTCGAGAAACATGGCGGAATAATTCACGGGAATAATCGGTGTGACTGCAAGATTGCTGCGTTCTCCTATTTCAGTTGCTATCTGTTCGCAGATCTTTAGTTCGGTGCCTGTCGCCAGGTGTGCTCCGTACTGTTCTACTGCGCCTATCGGAATGAGAACGGTATCGTTGCTGGCCAGATACTGTCCTATTTCCTGGTATGTGTGTGCATCAAGTCTCACTGTTGTTACCTTCCTTTCTTTGATTTAAATGGTCCAGGGGTTCGTTTCCCATAATTTGCGTAACTGCAGATCCAGTTTCTTCAGGCGTGACACGTATTCCGCCTGTTTCAGGTAGTGCAATGGCTGGAAACTCTCTTTTGCTCGTGTCAGATAAACCTTGTCGTTGTTGCACTGTTCAACGGCCTTCGATAATGTGTCCATGACCTCTGTGGGCAGGCCATGAGGGGCAGCCAGCCCGCGCATTGACCCGCTCACCAGGTCGTATCCGGACTCTTCGAATGTTGGAATATCGGGTGCTTGCGATGACCGTTCGGGGCTCATGACCCCAACAATGCGCCACGGATTACCTTTGGCAAAGGTGATAGCTTCACCCAGGTTTGCCATCGTGCTGTCGATCTGTCCGCCCAGTAGCGCGATACTGGCGGGCGAGGCACCCTGGTAGGGAACAGGAGTCAGTTTTATCTTTGCTGCCTGCTCAATCATCAAGGCGGTGATGTGGCCGGCGGAACCAACTCCTTGTGTGCCCACGGTCAGTCCTTCCGGTGCCTTCTTCGATGCGGCTATGAAGTCATCCACCGTTTTTATGGGACTGTCCTTGCGCACATTGATGGTGCCGGGATCTTCCACCAGATTGGCGATGAAGTCGAAGCTGTCCAATGTATAGCTTCGCTTTCGTTCAATTGGAAGGCTAACTACACTGGGCGTGTTCACGATTCCGAGGGTGTAGCCATCGGGTTTTGAATTCGCCAGTTGACGTAGCGCAATATCGCCAGCGGCACCCGGTTTGTTCAATACGACGAAACGGGAATTCTGGATTTTTGTTTCCATACACGATGCGATTGTGCGCGCTGTCATATCGGTTCCGGCACCAGCGGGGAAAGGAACGAGTAATGTGATGGGATGCTCCGGATAGGCCGCCAAAGCGGAAGCGGGCATTGCAAAGAGCAGGGTGAGAAATAAATTTTTCATATGAAATATCCTTGTTGTTACTGCTTCCACGGCGATACACGCCAAAGTTCAGAGAGAGCGCTTTTCTCTGTCTGAAGTCGAAAAGCGTACTCATTTCCATAAAGCATCCGGTTTTCCTGTTTTGCGAGCGCTGTTTCCTTGATGTACAGTGGATCTGCAATCACTTCCTTGATCAATGCCTGCAGGCGTTCCCTGATGGGCTGTGGCAAGCCTGCCGGTGCCCCAATGCCGCGCAGAGATCCCGAACGCAGTGCATAGCCCTGTTCCTTGAAGGTTGAAAGCGAAGGCGCATACTCTGATCTTTCGCTGCTCATCACGCCCAGAATTTTCCAGGGCGTACCGGAAGAAAAGTTCAGTGCTTCGCTCAGATTGACTGCGGCAATATCGATCTGCTCACCCAGGAGCGCAGTTCTGACTTCCGAGGTGCCTTTGTACGGAACGTGCACCAATTTGATGCCTGTTTCCTTTTCCAGCATCAACATTGAAATATGCCCGGCAGATCCGATGCCTGCCGTGCCGTAAGTCAAGGTATCAGGCGCTTTCCTGGCGGCCGCTACTAGTTGGCTGATGGATTCAATTCCTGATTGCGCATGGGCACTCAGCGTGGCCGGATCGTCAGCGAGGTTGGCAATGTAGTCGAAGGATCCGGTTTTGAATTGAGCGGGTCGTTCGATAGGAATGCTAAGCACGTTCGGTGTGTTTATCAGCCCCAGGGTGTAGCCATTTGCTAGTGCTCTCGCTAATGCGGACATGCCAATTTCTCCACCCGCACCTGGTCGATTGATCACGGTCACAGCCTGCTTTGCGTGGCGTTCCAGTGCATGGGCAAATAATCGCGCCGTCTGATCTGTTCCACCTCCGGCAGGAAAAGGAACGATGAGCGTCATTGATCGCTCCGGGTAAGTCTGTGCCAGTGCAGGGTTACTGGCAGCGATAGAAGCAATGATCAAAGCTTGGATAAGCTGTTTAACGGGTAAAGCAACTTTCATGCCATCTCCATTTCGGGACTGAGTCCTTTATGACGAATGTGAGATCGAGTGCTGCTCGGTTTCGTCAGGATCATTTCCCGTTGCGATTGCTATTTCGCGAAGCGTCTGATGACAGTCCAAAAACTATTGATCAAACGCGCATGAGATGAATAATATGTATAGAATGGAATTATGGAAAACTGTATTTTTTTGTAATGTTCACAAATTTTATTTATAAGCCATGCTCAGAGAACTTCGCACACTTATTGCATTTGCCCAGCATAGGACGATCACATCTGCTGCCAATCACGTCGGTCTGACGCAGGCAGCAGCAAGCGCACAAATCCAGAGACTTGAAGAGCTTTTGAACGTCCAGTTGCTGGATCGGTCGGGCCGTCATGTTCGTTTGAACGAGGCGGGTATTGATGTCGTGTCCAGAGCCGAACATATTCTTCATCTCTGCGATGAGCTTCAGAACACCCAGCAACAATCAGGATTGCGCGGCCATTTGAAGATTGGTGCGATTCAAAGTATGCAGCGCCAATACCTTCCAAAAGTGATACATGAATTGCTGACTGTCCATCCTGAGATCAGTGTCCAATTGGAGTCGGGCGGTTCGTTGCCATTACTGACAGCCATCGATCAGGGACAGCTCGATGCGGTACTTGTGGTAAAGCCATTTTTCGCATTGCCCGATGAACTAAAGTGGGTGCCCTTGTTAAGGGAACCATTCAAGGTCATCTGTCCAATTGACGAAGTGAATCACGACTGGAGAAATGTGCTGGCCACACTGCCTTTTATTCGTTATCAGAGTGCGTCATTTGGCGGAAGAATGGTTGATCGTTTTCTGCAGCAACAGCGAATCCAAACGAGATGCCAGCTCGAAACGCAGGACGTCGACGTCATTCTGGAAATGGTTGCCAGTGGGATTGGGGCTGCGTTGATGCCAATCAGAGAAGGTCACAGGCACGACAAGCAAATTCGCGTGCTTGATCTTGGCAGTGACGAATTTTATCGGGAAGTGGGCCTGGTTTTGCCACCGACGCAACGTCGCACCGAACTACTTGAAGAGTTTGTGCGAATTACACAGGAGCACGTGCAGGATTCGCTCTTTGTGCATCCGTTGTTGGAGAAAAATCTGTTTTCAGGTAAACCGTTGTCGGGTCGTTCAAAAAAATAATTTCTCTGATCCCAACGTGCTTCGTTCTCTCAGCGTTGAAATGTTCGTCGTTTTCGCATCGGTTTCTTCCGTGGCATAACTGCGTTTTCGTGCACTTTTTCAATCACCATTTGTGATCGTTTAATCATGAAATTCTATTGTAAATGCATATTTATCAAATGCTAGTATAGGGCACACGGTGGCGTTCGCAGAACATGCAGATATCCGGACTTCATACAAAGAGGGCAAATTACATGTGCAATACATAGGAGGGCACATGGCCCATCTGTAAGGAAGTTGTATGGTGCGCTGACTTCAGCGAACTGATCGCCACAACAAAAATTCGAAGTCAGAATCAACAATAAAGACAGGAGACAAACCTAATGAAGATGCTTTATCGGCGCAGTTTGATAAGGGCAGGCGTACTGGCAAGCCTGGGACTGCTTATGACACCTGTCATGGCACAAACAACAGGCACCTTGCCTGCAGGTCCCATTACGCTAGTCGTTCCATTTGCTGCAGGCGGGGCAACGGACATCGTTTCGCGCCTGATCGCCCAGAAGCTGGGAGAGAAACTTTCTCGTACGGTGGTCGTGGAGAATCTGGGCGGCGGCGGTGGATCCATTGGTGCCGCCAAGGTCGCTCGCGCCGCACCGGACGGGCGCACATTATTGATGGGAACCATTGCGACTCATGTCATCAATCCCCTGACGATGCCAAAACTGGCGTACAACGCCCAACAGGATTTTACGCCTGTCTCTTTGATTGCAACGGTACCCAATGTGTTGCTGGTCAACAATAACGTGAAGGCAAAGGATGTCAAACAATTGCTGGACTTGCTGAAGGCGCAACCAGATTAATACAGTTTTGGCTCTTCTGGAGTAGGAACACCGCCGCATCTTTCGGGTGAGCTGCTGAAAGCGCAGACGGGAGTGAAAATGACGCATATTCCTTACAAGGGCGGTGGTCCGGCAATGACAGATCTCATTGCAGGTCAGATTCCTATTCTGTTCGATGTGCTGTCTGGCGCCGCCTCCCATATTCGGGCAGGATCGGTCAGAGCATTGGCTGTCACGACACGTAAACGCGTGGCATCTTTTCCGGATATTCCCACGATGGCTGAATCCGGCGTCCCTGATTACGATATCTGGACGTGGAACGCCATTTTCGGACCGGCAAAGATGTCACCCGCGGTAGTCAATAGTCTGAGCATTGCACTGCAGGCGGTAGTCAAAGAACCGGACGTGCAGGCCAGACTCAAAGAACTGAGCGCCACACCCGTAGGTTCGACGCCGGATGAACTGGATACGCTAGTGAAAACAGAGACCACCAAGTGGCAGAAGGTTATCAAGTCCATGGGTGGATTGAAAAGCGATTGAACGAAGCACTGGGAAGTCGGAGACATAACGTGGCAGATACATCAATATCAGAACAAAAGAAATCATGGAGCCTTTCCTGGTATCGGGAAATGACGCCTTCAGGAAAGAAAGCATTCAAGGCGTCGTTTGGCGGGTGGGCGATCGACGCATTTGACTTTATGGTGTTCAGCTTTGTGATCAGCACCCTGATATCCATTTGGGGAATTGATCGCGGCCAGGCGGGGCTGCTTGGTACGGTAACGCTGCTTTTCTCGTCGATTGGCGGCTGGGCCGCCGGTATTTTGGCTGACAAGTATGGACGAGCGAAGATACTGCAGGCGACCATCATATGGTTTACGGTTTGCACCGTGGCTATTGGTTTTGCGCAGAATTTTGAACAGGTCTTTGTTCTGAGAGCGCTGCAGGGTCTTGGTTTCGGCGGAGAATGGGCGGTTGGCGCAGTGCTTATCGGCGAAATCGTGTCTGGCAAAGACCGGGGTAAAGCCGTCGGTGTCGTACAAAGTGGCTGGGCCATCGGCTGGGGCGCTGCCGCGATTTTATATAGCGTTATGTTTATGCTGCTTCCAGAGACGCTGGCCTGGCGTGCATTATTCTGGATTGGCGCCTTGCCTGCCTTGCTGGTTTTCTATATCCGCAAACATGTTTCTGAACCAGAAATTTTCACAAAGCAAAAAGAGAAACAGGCATTGTTGCCGCAAGAAAAATCCGCCGCGTTTGCGATCTTTTCTCCTGGCCTGTTGAAGACCACTATTCTTGCTTCGATTTTATGTATTGGGATGCAGGGTGGCTATTATGCAATTTCGACATGGCTGCCAACCTATCTGAAAGTGGAGCGGCACTTATCCGTGTTGAATACGAGTGGCTATTTGCTGGTCATCGTAGCGGGTTCTTTCGCCGGTTATGTCGGTGGGGCGTACCTGGCGGATTTTTGGGGGCGCAGAAAAAATTTCATTATCTTCTCTGCGCTCTCGGTTCTTTGTGTTTACTTATATCTTCGCTTGCCATTGAACAATACGCAAATGTTGATTCTCGGATTCCCGCTAGGATTTTCCGCTTGTGGTGTCTTCAGCGGCATTGGTGCCTATCTGACGGAGCTGTATCCCTCGGCCAATCGGGCAAATGGACAAAGTTTTACCTACAATTTTGGCAGAGGAATCGGCGCGTTGTTCCCGGTGCTGGTTGGATGGTTAAGTGAATCCATCAACCTCTCAAACGCCATCTTTATTTTTGGTGCCTCTGCCTATGGAGCGGTGTTTATTATGAGTCTGCTCTTGCCGGAAACCAGAGGAAAGCATCTGGAATAGAAAAGAAAAACACGAGCGAAATTGCCAGCGCTATGACGCTGGCATTTTTTCTCCCGATTGGCACTCTACGTTGCAGGATACTATCGCAATACAAACGGATTGCCCGTGACCGCACCACTGTTGATCCAGACACTTTTGGTTTGCAGAAATTCGTTGATGGCACTCATGCCGTTTTCTCTGCCAACGCCTGAATCTTTATAGCCGCCAAACGGTGCCATAAAGCTCACCGCGCGATAGGTGTTGACCCAGACGGTACCGGCTTTGATATTTTCTGACATGCGTATGGCGCGTGCCATGTCGCTGGTCCAGACACCGGCGGCCAGTCCGAATCGTATGTCATTTGCAATCGATAGTGCCTCTGCCTCATCCTTGAATCGAATAATGGACAGGACCGGCCCGAAGACTTCTTCCTGCGCGATACGCATGTCGTTGCGAACATCACCAAAAATGGTCGGCTCAATAAACCAGCCCTTTTTGCAAACGTCATTCGTTGCCGGCTTGCCACCCATCAGCAGCGTTGCCCCTTCCTCCTGTGCGACCTGGATATAGGTTTTGACTTTCTCGTATTGAGGAGGAGTAGTAACGGGGCCGACTTGCGTATCGGTATCCATGGGATCCCCCATTTTTGCTGTTCGAGCCAGCGCCAGCAACTTCTCGACAAATGTGTCGTAGATACTGTCCTGAACCAAAAGACGGGAACCGGCAATACATGTCTGCCCCGTGGCTGCAAAAATGCCCGAGATTGCACCATTCACTGCCTGTTCCAGATCTGCATCTTCAAAGACAATATTCGGTGACTTGCCGCCCAGTTCCATGGACGTATGTTTCAATTGTTCTGCGGCCTGCTTGTTGATTTGCCTGCCGGTGGCATCGGAACCGGTAAAGGTGACTTTGCTGACCAGGGGATGTTTGACCAGTTCTGCACCCACTTCGGCACCAAATCCCGTTATCACATTGAATACGCCTGGCGGAAATCCTGCTTCCTCAAATAACGCGGCAAACTCAAGCGTTGAGGCCGACGTGAATTCTGAGGGTTTAACGACAATCGTGCATCCTGCTGCAAGTGCCGGCGCAATTTTCCACGCCAGCAGCAACAGTGGGCTGTTCCAAGGCGTAATAGCGGCAACAACACCAACAGGTTCATGTCGTGTGTAAGCAAAATATCCCTTTTTATCCAGGGGCAGGGTGGCGCCTTGTACCTTATCAGCCAGGCCGCCGTAATAATAAAACCATTGGGGAATGTAATTGAGCTGACCCAGCATTTCTGTATAGAGCTTGCCGTTATCCGTCACTTCAATACGGGCGATTCTTTCGGCCTCGCGCGCAATCACATCGCCCAGTTTGTGCAGGAGCAGCCCACGCTGACTGGCAGTCAGTTGAGACCAGGGACTGTCGGAGAACGCCCGGTATGCCGCCTGAACAGCAGCGTCAACATCATTCTGGTCGCATCGCGGAATCTCTGCCCACGTTTCACCCGTGAACGGGTTCTGGGTTTCGAACCAGGTGTTTGACGAAGGCGAGACATACTGACCGTCAACGAAGATGTCATAGCGTTTCATACCATAGCTCCTTGCTGTTTAGAATGGTGCCAGGCCAAGCTGTGCGCGAAAGCGGTTCTTGATATAGACGCCGTCTCTGGCAGGCAATGCTCTTGGCGGCTCATTGGTTTCTATGAAGACCTGAGTCAGGGCGACGCCGTTTCTGGCGTTGACCTGTTCTGCTATTTTCTCTGCATCTGTCAAGTCAGTGGCCGAAAATGCATTCCCGATACCAAATCCTTTGGCGACGGCAACCAGATCGGTTCCCAGACTGGAATGGCTCAGTTGCATGCCGGTTTCGCCATAATGTCCATTATCCAGTACAACGATGGTGAGATTGGACGGCTGCTTGGCGGCGATGGTGGCCAGACTGCCGATACCCATCAATTGCTCGCCATCACCGGTAATGACAACGACGGACTTGTCTGGCTGAGCCAGAGCGAGTCCCAGTCCCATTGATGTAGAGCCGCCCATGGCTCCCCATAAATAGAAGTTCTTGTCGCGATCGCCGGCAGCGAATACATCGTAGCTGGGGGAACCCAGACCTGTAACGATAAGCGCATCCGGGATGAGCTCAATCAACCGGGAGACGAAGTTGCGGCGTTCAACGCGATTTTTGGTTTGTTCTGTTTTGTTCATTATTTCCTCACCCAGGATTTGCGGCCGATCAGGCTCTGCGACAAAAGAATAGCCACTTGTTCGCCAGCGTCGAAAGCCGCGGCAAGTCCGGCATTGACGAGTTCTCCCACCTGCGCAGGGTCAGAAGCACGCATCACGGTAATGCCCATCAATTCCAGAGCCTCCGGCGTCGCCTTGCCCATCGGACCTTGCCAGGGATTGAATTCTGCGTATTCTCCACGCATGGTGACCAGTGTCAGAAAGGGGAAATTGCAGCTGCGCAGCAGTGAGAACATATTGACGCAATTGCCCACGCCGCTGCTTTGCATCAGGAGGACTGCACGCTGCCCGCCGAGCCACGCGCCACAGTTGAGGGCGACACCTTCTTCTTCGGTGGTCAGGGCAATGTCCTGTATGTCCGGATCTGCCTGGGCTTTTTTGATGACCAGAGCGTGTCCCGCGTCGGGTACATAGGAGATCTGTTTGATATCTGCTTTCTTGAGTTCGTCAAAGATTGCAGCCTGCCATTGTTGAGTGTTCACTTCGGGTCCGTCCATGAAGAGTCCTTTGAATCGTTCGTTCAGGCTATACTAGCATTTGATAGATATATATTTACAATAGAATTTCGCGATAATTCAATTGCAATTTGTGATGGGATCTCAATGGACTTCAAACAACTCAAGGCGTTGGTAACGATTGCAGACACGGCAAATATGACGCGTGCTTCTGAAGTCCTGAATATTGTTCAGCCTGCACTTTCCAGACAGATAAAACTGCTTGAGGATGAACTGGGCACGGTGCTTTTCATGAGAGGTCGTCAGGGCATGATTCTCAATGAAGAAGGCAAAACGTTTCTGGAATA
>JBEBTQ010000027.1:0-16357 GCA_040393685.1 Advenella kashmirensis
CTTGCTTGCTGCGGCCTTGATCGTACCTTTGAGTCTGTCGGTATCAAATTTGCCAGGCAAAATATTATTGATCGTGACGCCCTTGGCGGCGATGCCGGAACGGGCCACACCCGCGACGAACCCGGTGAGGCCCGACCTTGCACCGTTGGACAGTCCAAGGATATCAATAGGCGCCTTGACCGCACTCGATGTGATATTTACGATACGTCCGAAACCGCGTTCAGCCATGCCATCCACTGTTGCGCGAATCAGTTCAATGGGAGTGAGCATATTGGCGTCAATCGCCTTGATCCAGGCATCGCGCTCCCACTCACGGAAGTCGCCAGGAGGCGGGCCGCCGGCGTTGGTAACGACAATATCAAAGTCCTTCCCTGGGCCGCCTGCTGCGTTGAATACTGCCTCACGACCTTCAACAGTTGTGATATCGCAGGCAACGGCAATCACTTTGGCGGCAGTGAAGCCGTCGCGTTTAGCAGCTGCACCGGCATGCTCCGTCAACTGCGCAGCGGCGTCATTCAACACATCAGCAGTCCTTGCGTTAATCACAACGTTAACGCCATTATCCACCAGCGCCTTGGCACAGCCAAAACCCAGCCCTTTGCTCGCTCCACACACCAAAGCCCATTTGCCTGCAATATCAAGATTCATACCTGCTTCCTTTTTAGATTTCGTTTATGGCAGTTGCGCTTGTCCGGGCACCCAGTCCATTCCGGATTCCGTGTCTGCACAACAGAATAATGATAAACGAAATACTGCTGAGTCTGTTTTGCGACTCATGAATCGGCGGTATTCCTTCGCGTTAGTATCACAATTGCAAAACGCCCTGAGACTCTCAGGGCGTTTACGCTTTTATATTGGGACTGTCAAATAAGGAAGATCTCACGGTCAAAGTCATAAGGGATCTGAAATAACGAATTCAGTCCCCTCGCGTGATATCAGGCAAGCGTAAGCTCAATGCTCTCTGAGCTTACTGATCTGCTCTGGCTTCACATCACCAGGCAGGTCGCCCCATGCAGACCTGGAATAGTTCACCAGTTCTGCCATCTGTGCATCGTTCAGCTTGTGGCTGAAACCAGGCATAGGCTGCATATTTGCATGTCCTGGGAACTTCTGCTCCGGCAGGCCATCAAGAATGGAGACAATCAGATTGGTCGCATCTTCCTGGCGCAGCGTGGAGTTACCCACCATCGGCGGTGCCACATTGGGCTTGCCCTCTCCGGATACGCCATGGCAGCCGGCGCACATGTTCAGGTAATGCGTTCGACCTTCTCCGGTAACGGTTTTGATGGGCACTTCCTTGGGTGCCGGCGGCTTATCGCCCATCAGATACGTCGTCATAGCTTTCATATCCTCTGGAGTCATATACTGCGTACTCAGAGCAACAACCATATGCATTTCACTGAATGCCGATCCCTGGGGCGCATTTCCCGTTGCCAGGAACTGAGCCAGGTCCTTTTGCGTCCAGCCACGCTCGGCCAGCGCTTCCGGCGTAATATCGGCAGCCTTGAAGCGACCCAGCGTACCGCCTTTCAACGGTTTATCCAGATCCATCTGTCCGAACATGCCTCGCGGTGTATGGCACTCGGCACAGTGACCCATGACATCCGTCATATAGCGACCGCGCACCCACAGCTCGGAGTTGCCTTCAGACGCGGCGGGCAGCGGATCCTTGTTCTGGAACAGCAGATTCCATCCGATCATCAGGAAACGCTGATTGAAAGGAAATGGCAGATCGTTTTCCGGCGTAGGTGCATCCACAGCCGGTCTGGTCATTAGGTATGCGTAAATATCATCCAGATCATCATCTGTCATCAAATGATAGGAGTTATACGGCATGGCCGGATACAAATGGCGACCGGTAGGCGTCACACCATCCCTGACAGCGACCCGGAATTCTTCTTTGGTCCAGCGACCAA
Organism: Advenella kashmirensis; assembly: GCA_040393685.1. Lineage (GTDB taxonomy): Bacteria > Pseudomonadota > Gammaproteobacteria > Burkholderiales > Burkholderiaceae_B > Advenella > Advenella kashmirensis_C. The sequence continues at coordinate 1,917 of JBEBTQ010000027.1, forward strand.
TACCATAGTCTGCAGAGGGTGTGATATTGCTGCCATGAATCGTGCCAAATGGCGTTTCCATGGGAAAGCCACCCGCGAACAATCCGCCACCCTGGACGGTATGACAGGCCGCGCAGTCTGCGGCTCTGGCCGCATAGCGTCCGCGCTCGATCTGCTCATCCGTGGCAGTGACTTTCTGTACGGGATTGGTGTTGTCACGATGTTCGCGCCACCACAGGATGGCAATAATCACAATTGCCAACAAGACAAGTACTGACAGAACTGGAAGAATTCGTCTCTTAGCCATTTGATTTCTCCCGGATCAGTCCTGGTGTGTTCAGTACAACGTCACGAACGGCTTCGTAATAGCGAACATATCCGGTGCAACGACAGATGTGATTGTCCAATGCTTTGAGAATGGCGGGTTCCAGATCTTCGCGAGCGATGGGATTGCGCTTGAGTCCTTCAACAAAAACCGTGGCAGCATTCACAAATCCAGGTGTGCAATAGCCGCATTGAAAGCTGTAATGATCCATGAACGCCTGCTGTACAGGAGAGGGGACTTCTTCGCCTTTGTCATCGATGGTGGCATGTCCTTCAACGGTACGAATTTTCTTTCCGTCAAAGTAGTGCGCACCGGTGATACAGGTTCGCGTTTCCTGGCTGGTGCCATCGGGGTTGTCCTCGATGACCACACAGGCATGACAGATGCCCTGGCCACAACCGAGCCGCGACCCGGTCAGATGCACGTACTCGTGCAGAAAGTCGATCATCATAAGGCCTTCCGGTACATCCACAGGACCCTGTTTCTTTCCATTGATGGTCAATGTAATTGGTTTGCTTGTAATACTCATTGGAAGACCTCTTTGATATTGTCCGCGCGCACAGGCATATCACGGAAATAATGTCCCGTGGCGTGCGCGATCGCGTTGACGATGGATGCAACGACAGGAATCATGACCACTTCTGCCATTCCTTTTGGCGGATCCGTTTCCGACAAAGGGGGAAGAATGTCGCCTGTCTGCTTCCAGACCGCCACGTCACGGGCTCTTGGCACGTGATAACGATTGAAATTCCAGGTACCATCGCCCGGACCATCTTCATACAAAGGCAGGAATTCGTGCAAAGCGTGTCCGATACCCATGGCGATACCGCCTTGCAGCTGGCCTGATACCAGTTCGGGCACAATCAGATTGCCGCACTCCAGGAACGAATGGTGATTCATCACTTCCACTTCGCCTGTACCGGTATCCACCGCCACTTCAACCAATGTGCCAATGGCACTGTAATAAGTCACAGCGGCATTGTTACGCTGCATGGGCGGATAAATGACGCGATTACGTGGCAGCGGCTCATAGCTGTCGCTGTTGCCCTTGCGCAATGAGATTCCGTCCAGCGGCAGACGCTGCTCTTTATCGGTGACTATGAAATCAGCCTGTGCCCATTCCCAGCGATTGAACGCATGCGCTACCACACCTGTGATCAGGCCCATCTCGTAAGCTTTTTTGGCCAGCACTTCAAAAGGCAGAATCTGCATGCCGGCCACGGTCAGACCACCGGGTACCCAGCGTGCGTCCTCAAAACGGATCACGTGAGGGGCAGCCTGTCCGCCGCCAATTCCTGTTTGCCAGATCGCCAGTGCCGCCGGCCAGATGCCATGTTCAAAAAGCACTCTGGCGGCTTCGCGGGTTGTATGTGAGAAATAGAACGCAGAATTACTGGCACTTGAAGGAGAACAGTAGGAAGGCGTCCAGAATGGATCTGCCGAAAACTTGTCCTGATCTTCCTGGGGCATCATATAAGGATCTGCGGTTGCCACCATGGGCAGCATGTTCCAGTCCGTAACAGAGAAATGCGCCTCATCAGCCGGCTTGCCCATCCATTGCGCACAGACCACGGCCTGAGAGGTTGTCATGCCGGTACCCATTTCCGCGCCACTGTGGCTGAGAATCAGTTTACCCTCAGGCGTGAATTCAACCCGAGCGAACGAGCTTTCTGCACCGGTACCAAAGTCTTTCTGGACACAGGCGAAACCCACGCCATAACGTTTACCGGGATTGCTGGCTTCGAAGTCACTCTTGCGTTTGGCCCGGCCTGTCCACATCTCGTGTTTTGCTGCGAGATCAAGAATTTCATCGGCACGAATTGCACCGCCTGGAATCGCACCCTGCGTATTTTTCATGCCAGACTTAAGGACGTTGCGCTTACGAAAATCAATGGGGTCCAGCTTGAGGCGAGCTGCCATTTCATCCATAAGCATTTCGGTGGCAGCCATGCTTTGCAGCGTGCCGTAACCGCGAGCACTACCCGCGTCGATCGCCCTGGTGGCAATCCCCACAGCAGAAAAATCGCTTTTGGGGACGTAATAAATGGATTGTGCAGCAGTCGCCGCAACCATGACCACGGATGGTGTGAAGTTACATCGACCGCCCCCATTGCCCACCATGGAGCCCTGGAAAATTTCTATCTTTCCGGTTTTCTTATTTGCAGCCATTGCATATGAAATATCAAACGCATGCCGCTTGATGGAGGTCTGGAAATGCTCGTATCGATCGTTCGCAATACGCACAGGCAGACCATCGCCATACATGGCAACCATGGTCCCCACATAGGGAAAGCTATAGTGATCCTTGGAGCCATAGCCCACGGTATAACAGGGATGCAGGATCAGACGCTTGATTGCCGGATTCATCTTCGCCAGCATTTTCGGAATCTCCGCTGCGAGCTCCGATGGCGACTGTGTTGGTACAACCAGATGCAGCGTCTGCGTGTCCTTGTCGAACCAGCCATTGGCACAGTCCGCTTCCATCGCCGACGTATCAATGGATTGCGTCGAATAATCTGCGGTCAGCACTTCAATATCGGCAGACGGATTTTTCAGTGCATCAGCCAGTTGGCCGGCATGAAACATCCCTTCTTCGTCCAGTTTGCCACCTTCTCGGCCTTCAGGCCAGACAGGCAAACGCTTGCGCAGGCCCGCCGGGAAGATTGGCATGTCTTTCAGACTTGAAAACGTATCCTCGGCGTAAGGTGTGTCACCCCCTACGCGTACGTAACGGAAAGACGCCCAGGGATCACGCTCCAGCGGACCGGTTTCGGCGCCGTAGCGGATCACATCCGGATGAAACTGAAGTGCGTTTTTTGCGAAACGGAAACGGGCAAAGTCGTGATAAATCAGCACTGCCACGGCATGTCCCAGATATGCGGGTGTCTTGCCTCTTGGCAGCAGCATGTCTTCACCGTAGAATTCCGGGAAAGCAATGCCATCGCGCGCCAGATCTTCAGCCGTCACCAGACGATCCGGTTTCAGATCCGCGCCCAGACGGGACAAATCAATATCTTCAAATATACGGTCTGCACGCGTTGTGCGCAGAATAAAGGCGTGTGCCTGCTTCTGCGGCCAGTGAGACATATCGGTTGCGCGAATATCATAGGCGAAGACTTTTCTGCCCATCGCCTTGGACTTGGCATCCAGACGATGTCGTATTCTTCTGGTCGTCGCATCCCAGACAGGAGCCTGAAGGATTTTTTCTTCGAACAGGGCATTGTATGCCTTGCTGTTGAGTGGTGCCAGGTACACGGTAATGCCGGCCACCACCGATTTTTTCAGGAAAAGTCGCCTTGAAGGATTAAGCTGACCCATTTATTTTCCTTTCCATTGTTGAATGCTTTCTTGCAAAAACTGACTGCTGCCAATCGTATCCACGCGAAGACGCCCCCCGATCCTGTGAGGCGTATATTGCATGTGTCATGTATCTGCTAGTCGCGACAGATTACGTGGCGATTGATTCGACCCTGTCAGTTAGATTTAAGGTGTATTGCTGCCTGCCTGAATAGGCTTTTTCGGCGCTACATTATCACAATATTGATAGTTATGAAATCGAGTGCATATATAGGATTTTATGACTCATGTTAATGCCGCAGCGCCACAATCATAACATTTGAAGTATAAAACATTAGAAATTCCAAATGTTATGCGACGTTTTGAAACAGTTGCACCGCCAGGAATGCTGCGCAGCGACGGAATACAACAATTGTGATTGTGTGATGTACAAGCAACACTTCATGAACGCTGCTCATCAGTTGATGATCAGTTCGCAGCGCTCAGTATTCAATGTTGAATGATTGATGTTCGCATTCAGGCGACTGCCGGCTTATTGCGATTGATGGCGCTCTCATTAATCGGCAGATTCATGAGCGTGGCAAATACACTCAGCGCAATGGCCAGGTACCAGACCACATCGTAATTACCATAGATGTCATAAAGCTTGCCGCCCAGCCAGACTCCCAGGAATGAACCGATCTGATGACTGAAGAACACAAAGCCACCGAGCATGGAGAAATGCCGAACGCCGAAGATCTGCGCCACGATGGCATTGGTAGGTGGCACGGTAGACAGCCAGAAGAAACCCATGACTGCAGAGAAGATATACACGCTGGTTGCCGAAATAGGTACAAGCAGGAACACAGTAATGGCAATGCCCCGTGCTGTGTAAATAATGGCCAGCAGATATTTCTTGGGCCAGATCTGGCCGAGTGAGCCCACCAGATAAGTGCCGAAGATATTGAACAGACCGATAAGCGCCAGCGCATAGCCCGCCACTTCTGCACTCAGCCCTTCATCCTTGAGGTAACTGGGCATGTGTACGCCGATAAAAACGACCTGGAAACCACAGACGAAATAACCCAGTACCAGAAGCCGAAAGCTGGAATAGGAAAACGCTTCACGAATGGCCTGCAGAATGCCCTGCTGACTGGGTATAGCCGCACCTGCTGTGGCGGGAGACATGCCACCTGTAAATCTCTCTCGGATACCAAATGCCAGCGGCGCAATGAGCAGAACGACACTGCTCAAAATGACCAGCGCCTGCTGCCAGCCAAACGCACTGATCAGGATATTTTCTGTAGGCAGCATCAGAAACTGCCCAAAAGAACCGGCAGCGGCAGCAACACCCATTGCCCAGGAACGTTTTTCAACCGGAATATTGCGACCGATCACACCAAAAATAACGGCATAGGTGGTACACGCCTGCGCCATACCCATCAGCACACCAGTGGTGAGCGTGAACATCACTGGAGATGTGGTGTACGCCATGCCAAGCAGCCCTAGCGCATAAAGTATTGCACCTGCAATAATGACCCGGAACGCACCGAAGCGATCAGCCAGCATGCCGGCAAAGATGCCGGTGATACCCCAGAACAGATTCTGTATGGCAATTGCAAAAGAAAAGGTTTCTCTTCCCCAGTCATTGGCCTGAATAATGGGTTGCATCCACAGACCGAAGCCGTGTCGCACACCCATGGAGAATGTCACGATCATGCCTCCGCACAAAAGGATCTGCCAGACCGATAGCGGGCGAGGTTGCGAAGCTGCAGTAGACATGAAGTTCTCGTTTCCGTGAGGCGTAATGAAATAGATTATAAATACAATCTATTAAGGCTGGCAATCACATTTGTCAATCCCTCCGGCTTTGTTTCCGTCAGGAGACACATTAGCGCGCGCAGTGTCGGGCGCAATGTCGGGAGTTCTGTCTGGCATGATGTCGCCCGCTATTGGCGGGAGATCAGATTACGTTGAAATAATGAGGTTTGGACGAAGCTGGTTTTGTATAACGATCGTGATAAATAGAAGTATGTGATAATCTATCCGTATGCATTAACGAGGACTTTATTATGGGTCGGTCTTCCAGACAACAAGCCGAACAGAATCGCGCAGACATCCTGGCCGCTGCCTGCAGACTGTTCCGCGAACGTGGCGTCGACAATGTTTCCATCACAGATATCATGGCTGCGGTCGGATTGACGGCTGGCGGCTTCTATCGTCACTTCGCCTCTAAAGAGGCATTGTTCAAGGAAGCCTTGTCGACGGTCTTCGCTCAGTCAACCGAGAGGTGGGAGCAGACGGTACATTCCTGCGGACAGCATGAGCCGGATGCGGTTGACGCCTTGATTCGGAATTATTTCAGAAAAAAAATGCCGGGCCAGACATGCCCCATATTGGCGTTTGCGCCGCATGTCAGCCAGCAGGCGGGCGACCCGCAGACATCGACCTTGTATGGTTCACACACCGAGGCCCTGTACCAGCGATTTCATCAGGCAGCCATCAAAAGTGCAGAGAACGCCGGGACGCCACCACCCTCTGAACAGGAAATCATGCTGCACTTTGCCGCGATGGTCGGAACCGGTTTTCTTGCACAATCAATCAACGACAACAACTGGATCCGGACATTGAAAGAGGCGGTACTGACGTGGGACACCCGCCAGAATTCACCTCTTCAACAATCACCAAGTCGGGGATCAGGCCGCTAGAAATCATCTGCATAAGGATCAGCCCGTCTGAAATCACCACGCCGGGAATCCTTCCATCAGAATTCGCCCCCAATCAGGATATCAAACCCGGCGTTCCCGCCATAACGTACGCCGCAATTGTCCCGCAGGCACACTGGCAAAGACGCCCACCAGCAGGGTACAGGCCGTGCCGCCGATAACCAGCGCCCTTCCGGGAGACCACAGGGTTGCCAGCGCCCCCGCCTGCAGGCCGCCGACCGCCGGTCCCAGATAACTTTCCAGCAACCACAAGGCCGACACCCGACCACGCAAGGCATCCGGCGTGTGAATTTGCAGCAATGCGCCACGTACGATATCGGAGGCCGTGCCAGCCATGCCGGCCAGCGCCAGACAGATCAGAATCGGCCACACACCGCCAGGCAACCCTTGACCCAGACCACCCGCCGCGACGCCGGTACCGGCAATGGCCAGCCCCCAGAGAAGCGCACAGGCGATGACCAGACGACCAGGTCGGGCCAGGCTGCGCGTCCAGCCCGAAGTGATGGCCACCAGCAAAGCACCACTGGCGGGTGCTGCGTACAGATACCCCACCATTTGCGGACCGCCGCGTAGAACCTCCTGGGCGAGCTGGGGCATGAGTGCATGCACACTGGCCAGGACCATCATGGCCAGATCCAGAGCCAGCAAACAGGCAATCAAGGCGTTGTGTCTGACGTGCTTTAATCCGTCCAGCCACTGCACATAAACGGCTGGTTTATGCGGCGCGTGCGCAGACTGCCCTTGCCTGTTGGCCACCAGATCACGCGGAAGCCGGGAAAGAAGGAGAGGAACAAGCGCGGCACCTACCAGTACCAGCAGGAAACAGGATGGCAGACCCGCACGGGCCAGCAATGCCCCAGCGATCAATGGCCCGACCAGTCGGCTCAGCTCCATCGTCAGGGCGTTGAGCGCACCCGCCGCGGCCAGTTGATGCGTGGGTACCAGGCGGGGCATGACTGCCATCAAGGCAGGCGCACTAATGCCACTGGTGAGCCCGCTAAGCAGCGTTGCCAGGTAGATCACCCACAACTGCGGGTCGGGCAAGAGGCTATTGATGCATAGAATCAGCACCACTCCAACATAGGCCGCCCGCCCCCACACCATAATCCGTCGACGATCAGCCCGATCCGCCAGGGCGCCGCCCCAGACCAGGCCAATCAGCGACCCTATTGCAAGCCCGATACTGACGCCCGCCACGTGCAAGGAAGAGGCACTGATGGCATAAACCTGCCAGGCAACGGCAACGGCCAGAATGGCGATGGAAAACAGTGACACGGCGCGCGCCAGATAAAGGCGTCGAAAACCTGTGGATTCGATCAGGGGAGACAGATCCAGCGTCATCCGAAACCAGCGACTGCGTGACTTTACGGCAGCCTGCGCCCCCTCAGATTGTTCCCGCGACCGTTCCTGAGTAATCGAAGGAGGCTCAGAAGCCTCGCTCATGAACGCGCTCCGCTTTCGCTTTCTGCCTCGCCTTTGGATTTGGCGCTGGCGTTACCCGCGCTGTCGCGCGCGGGCGCGCTTTTCATCTGGGTTTCATCCATGCCATGGCGCCAGTAAGCGACAACAAGCTGTTCCTTGCCACTTAAGCCAATGTCGTCGCGAAGCCATTTGCGTACTGTCTGGGCCGTGGATAACTCTGCACCCACCCACACGAAGCGATCACCATTTTCGGGAATGGTGCAAGCCTGTATTGCGTCCGCAAGCAAGGTGTTTTCTCCCGCAGCAGACTTGTCGCGATAAATCCATTGAAGTGCCATGCCTTTGGGCAGTGTCATGGGGATTTCATCCTGCGAAGACTGAACTTCCACAATCACATGGCCACGCGTGCCTGCCGGCAACGTTTCTCCGATGCGGCAGATTGCCGGGAGGGCGGTTTCGTCACCGGCCAGCAGCATCCACGATGTCGATGGCGCTGTGCGACCGCCCGGACCCGACATGCCAAGCTGCTGACCAACCGCGGCCTGGTCAGCCCAGCGGGCACCGGGACCGGCATCGTCATGCAAAACAAAATCGACTTCGAACCAGCCCTCTCTGGCGCTGATACGACGGATGGTATAGGTGCGCACATCCAGGTGCTTTTCACCCTTGGGAAATTGTGGAACCCCATTGGCCGCAAGCGTGGGCCACTCCGGCTGCTCGTCACCGGGTTGGGGGAAGATCAGCTTGCAATGCAGATTGTCATTCTGGTCATAACGCTGCAGATCACTGTTACGAAAACGCACCCGCCGCATATGCGGGCCAACGTCAGTTACAGCTGCAACGGTAATTAATCGAAAGGCGGGCGGCCGCTCAAACGCGACGCTGTCGCCTTCCCACTGAATCGCTTCGGGCTCACAACCGCTATATTCCTGGATGTGATAGAAGGCCATCATCCTGCCTTCATACAGGGCGTCCTGAGTGGGCGCCGTCACGTCGGCACGAAGCATATCGCCCTTGGCAAGAAAAAGAATTCGCGTATTGGCATACTCCACTTCCCAGGCATCGTCCTTGCGGACAGCAATCAGCTCGTGCTCGCGCAGATGACCCAGCAGCTGTTCAAGTGCGTTCTCGGCGTCGATCCCGGTTACAGTCGTTTTGGTGTGAAATGCGGTCATTCCGTCTTGTCCCCTTTCAGTGTCGGGTCGCTCTCGCCAGGTGGCGTGGCGACGGTGTCTACGAGAACGTAGGGACGGCCCCGTTCGCAGGTTTTCACCCGCGCCTGAACGCTCCAGACTTCTCGCAGCAATGTGTCGGTAATAATCTCGTTTGGCGATCCAAACGCGTGAATACGTTGCTGATGCAGGATTGCGATCCTATCGGCCCATTGGGCGGCAAGTGCAAGGTCATGCAAAACCACAATCACAATCCTGCCTTCGTCGGCCAGCCGGCGCGCGACATGCATCACCTGCCACTGATGAGCCAGATCCAGCGCACTCACGGGCTCATCCAGAAGCAATATTGGGCTGCCGCGCACCACCGCCTGGGCCAGTGCGGCCAGTTGCCGTTGCCCACCGGAAAGCTGATGCAAGGGTCGCAAGGCCAGCTCGCCAATCCCCAGATGTTCAATGACTCTCAGGGCATCAAACTCGTCTTTTCTGCGGGCACCTACCCGCCCGCACTGCAACGCCACGATGGTGGCCTCCAGCACGGTCAGATTGCTGCTCTCAGACGTGGATTGCGGCATGAAGCCGATATGTTCCACGCGCTTTCCTGCAGGCCAGTGCGACCAGTCATCATCGCCAAACCTGACCTGTCCCGAGGCCGGTACCAGGCCCGCAATCGCCTTGAGCAGGGTAGATTTGCCTGCCGCGTTCGGTCCCGCCAGGGCAACCAGCTCTCCGCAACGCACACCCTCCAGGCTGACGTTCGAGAGTACCTGTCGCTGCCGGTAGTGGACACTCAGATCTTTGATCTGCAAGGTACGGGGACTTGTCACACCTGGCCTCCTGAGCGACGCAGAATCAGTCCCATGAAGACCGGCAGACCGACCAGCGCGGTCACAATGCCAATAGGCAGGGTCACACCAGGCACCAGCGATTTGCTGGCGACAGAAGCCAGAGCCACAAGCGCTGCACCAATCAGCACACTGGCCGGCAGCAGATGACGATGACCATCACCCACAATCATGCGCGCCACATGCGGCGCCACCAGGCCAACAAACCCCACGGTCCCCACGAAAGCCACCGCCGTCGCGGCAAGCAGGCTAATTCTGATCAGCGCCCAGCGCCGCAGTGAGGACACGTCAATGCCAAAACTGCGCGCTCGTTCTTCCCCCAGGCGCAGCGCGGTCAGCTGACCTGCAGCCCGCCATGAAAAGGGAAGCGTCACGGCCAGCGTTGCGGCTAGAATGGACACATTCTGCCAGTCGGCGCGCGCCAGACTTCCCATGCTCCAGAACACCAGTTGCTGCAGCGCCTCTTCGCTAGCCATGAATTGCAGCAGCGACAGTAGTGCACTGGCGGAAAAACCAATAGCGATCCCGAAAAGCACCAGGGTTTGCGCCTGCGCACCGCGCCATTGGGCGAGCAGTTGCAGTAGCATCATCGAAATCAGGGCAAACACAAAGGCATTGGCGGGTACCAGCCAGGTTGCACTATTGCCCGCTACGCCCCATTCCAGCACAATCGCCAGTGCAGCACCCAGCGCCGCCGAATAGGAGACGCCCAGCGTGAAGGGTTCCGCCAGCGGATTGTTCAAAATCGTCTGCATTTCCGCGCCGGCCAGAGCGAGTGCAGCGCCCACAAGAATAGCCATGAGTGCGACCGGCAGGCGGACCTGCCAGAGCACCACCTGCATGGGGGCGCTCAGACTGTCGGGATCCCACAGACCACGTATGACCTGCATAGGTGCCAGGGCAGCACTGCCGGTAAACAGATCGATCAGGGCTGCAGCCACCGCCAGAAGTGCCAACCCGGCGACAATAATGGTGCGTCGTCGGACGCTGCGGCGATGCTGCAGCCAGCGTGCGTGAATGGCGCGGTCCTGCAGGTCTGCCTCGGAGGCAAAGGTTTGATCAGCTTGCGTCATATGCTTATTGTCCGGTCTGCGGGGTGACCCAGAAAGTCCCGGTAAGCGGCTTAGCCATGAACCGCCGGTTGATCTCGTTCTGCGTTTCCGCAGGATCAATGTCCGCAAACGCGTCCGGGTGAAGCCAGCGTGCAACCAGTTCAAGATTCACGATGGGATAACCGCTATGCCAGATGCCATAAGTGCGGTGGTTTCGGGCCGCCTTTGTTTGCGCAATGCCAATGCGCCCGGTCACGCGTTTCAGACTGGCAACACTGGCCGCCGGTTCCACGCCCGGTCCGAGCAACAGGCCGCCACGCGCTTCAATATGCCGCCCGCCTGTTCCGATATAAATATCAGGATCACTGGCAATTACATATTCTGCAGCCAGTTGCGCCGACAGGCCCTCCACAATCTCGCTGCCCAGCAACTGACCGCCGGCCAGCAGAACAAGATCACCCATCAGGACACCGGGACCGACCGACATACAACAGGGGCCGCTACCGGCATGAGGTTCCATCAGCACTTTGGGCTGCGCAACCTTGTCCTGCTTCAGTTTCGCAACGCGATCCAGGACCCGGTTCAAATGAGTATGTATAAAGTCGGCCAATTCCTTGCCTCGCGCTTCATTGCCAATCAGAATGGCCATTTTCTCCAGACCGTCTGTGGGATTTTTCATGCGCAGGTCGGCTTCCAGTGTCAGAACCGCAACCGGAATACCAGCCTGTTCCAGACGCTTGATGGTCTGAGTGGCTTTTCCGAAAAACTGATCCAGCACCACCAGGTCGGGCTGGCTGGCAATCAGCATCTCGGCATTCAGGTTCTGCGGACCATCAATCACCAATTGATCAATTTTGTCGAAGGCGTCCGGATCAATGCTGCGCCAGTGTTCCACCGTATGTTTATCCAGACGCCAGCGATTCCACGCGACAATGCGCTTTGCCGGATTCCTGTCGAGCATGGCCATGACCGTGAAGTCGCCGGGTTCGGAAAAAAAGATGCGTTGCGCCGGTTTGTCCAGCGTCACCGTCCGCCCCGCCTGATCGACGATTTCTATTTTTGCAAAAGCCGGCAGGCTGAGCAGCAACATCATTGCCAGCCAGCCCGCCGTCAAACACTTATTGAGTGTACGAAACACGTAGTCTTCCTAGTAGTTGATGCTTGCACCCAGCCACACGCGGCGACCCGGGTCAACCATCCAGTTGCCATCCAGGCCTTCATAGCGCGTACGCAGGTCCAGCGGCGTCTTGTGATCTGTCACATTCAGCACGGCAGCGCGCAGCGCCAGATGCTTGGTGACCTGGTAGCTGCCGCCAACATCAAAAGTGGAGCCGCCCGGGCGAGTGCGCGTATCCATCGCGCCATTGCGATAGGCTGCGTATTTGGACTTGCCGTTCAGATTCCAGCGCAGATAGGCGGAAATGGCTTCTGTGGGCTGCCAGTCCAGACGCGAATTCAGCACGTGTTCCGGCGTGGTTTCCAGCGGATCACCGTCCAGAGACCGTCCGTTGAACGCCACTTCTCCGCCGCCCTTGCGTTTGGACTTGGTGTAGGTGTAGTTCGATGATAATTTCAGGGTATCGCTCAGCGGCATTTTCAGACCCAGTTCCAGGCCGTAGATCTGCACTTTATCGATATTGTCATAAACATACAAATGATTGGCAGTCCCGGGATTCAGGGGATCCTGTTCACCGGTATCGTAGCTTGCCACCTTGTTTTTGAAGTTTGTATTGAAGAGGGTCGCGGTCAGGCTGCTGTCTTCTGCCCAGTCGTAAATCAGACCCAGTTCCTGCGTCACGCTGGTTTCCGGTTTCAGATCAGGATTGCCGCAAAGTGGGCCTTTGAAGCCTGAATTGCCACCGGTAGACATGCAATAGCCCGGCGTGCTCTGGCGAATGGTCGGTGCCTTGAAGCCGGATGCAATGCCACCCTTCAGCGTCAATGCATCGGTCAAATGATAGACCGCATACAGGCGCGGCGACAGATGCGTGCCGAAACGCTGGTCGTGATCCATGCGGATTCCGCCTGTGAGCGTAAATTTGTCTGTGATGTAGTAATCATCCTCAACAAACAGGGCGTAATTGTCCAGCGAGACCTTGTCCGTATTGGTCGGGTAGTTCGCGAAAGCAGCTTCTTTCTGTACGCCTTCCAGGCGACTGTTGATGTACTGACCACCAAAGCGCAGGGTGTGTGAGGTAAATGGCATGCTGAAACTGGCATCCAGCGTGGTGTTTACCAATCGGCGATTCTCGGTGTACTCGCCGGTTTTCGGCCAGTTTTCCTGGTCACTGGCCTCGCGATACAGCGAGATTTTTGATTCTCCAAGGCGCCAGTGTCCGGTATGCGTCAGACCGAATGAAGTACGTCGGTATTGCACGCGATTCCATGGCAGTGTTGGCAGAATGGATTTTCCTGGCGTGGCTTCTGTGGTCAGGCGCTGTGACAGCACGTCCAGCACCAGATCCTGGTTTTCTGCCGGTTTGGCGGCCAGCTTCAGCCCGATACTTCGGTTGTCGCGAGAATAGGGGCCGGAAATATTGGAAAAGTAATTGTTCCCTTCACTCTGGTCGTCATAGGAACCATAAACCTGCAGTCCCAGCACATCGTCCTTGATCGGGCCACCCAGCCAGAATTGGGCCTGGCGTCCGTTACCGTAATCATCGTCTGTCTGCAGCGTCACGGAACTGTCCACGGCAACAGACCATTTTTTCGGCACATTTTTGGTAATGATATTGACCACGCCGCCCATGGCATCAGAACCGTAGAGAGAAGACATGGGTCCGCGCACCACTTCAATCCGTTCGATTGCGGCCAGCGGAGGCATGAATTCGTACTGCACACCGCCCGTGCCGCGGTTCATGGTTTCACGGGTATTCTGACGCTTTCCGTCAACCATGATCAGCGTATATTCGCCAGGCAGGCCGCGAACCGCGATATCCCGCGAGTTGGGATCTCCACCCACCATGTAAACGCCTTCCACTTTGCTGACGGCCTGCGCAACAGAGGTGTAACCGCTTTTTTTGATGTCTCCCTGTGTAATGACAGTCAGTGAAGCCGGCGCATCCTTCACACTTTGTTCGGTCCCACTGGCCGTGACCACAATGGAATCAAGCTGAGCTACGGGTGCGGCGTCCTGCGCATGGACACTTCCGGCGCCAAGCAACGCCAGCGCGAGAGGAGCAAGGGTAATGCGCGCGCCGCAGCGGCGGATGCGCTTCTGATTGACAGTCACTTTCATTGTTGATTTTCCTGAATTCCTGATCTGACTCGGACGCCATCGGGAATCAGGCGCCCCGCCCTACTCCCCGTGTGGAGCAGGCAAGGCAATATTGAATCATTCTCATTTACAAAAGAAGTTTGACGTTCACGCAAAGTTCTTTGCGCACCGGTCAGATTGTAAAAATTGTGACATCAATCACATTAACCGCGCGAGCAGAGCCGTTTGGGACTCACACCAAACTGCCGCCGGAATGCCGTGGCAAAATTGGCGGCACTGGTGTAACCCGCCTGAAAAGCCGCTTCGGAAATGGTGAGCCCCTGTTCCAGGCCCGTTCTGGCCTGATGCAGACGCATGGCACGCCGATATTCGTCAACCGTCGTGCCAAAGGCGCTGCGAAACTGACGCTGCAAGGCGCTGGCACTTAGAC
>JBEBTQ010000028.1:0-16343 GCA_040393685.1 Advenella kashmirensis
TCGAATTTGAACGGACTGCCCAGGAATCGCAGGCTTGCCTGGGTCAGCGGATGCACCAGTTCTTCGACCATGTTGCGCTCCAGCGCCAGTTCCTGACCGGTAGCCTGCTCGATATCGTTCACTAATGCTGCCGGTACACGCTGTTCAAAAAGATGCCGAGCCCAGTCCTCCGCCTTTTTGCTGCGGAATACCTCAGTCAGTTCCTGCGTAAGACTTTCCACGTTTTCTATGCGACGAACCGGATGATCAAAACGACTGTCCGTTGCCAGGTCCTCGCGACCAATGGCCTCGCAGAAAGACTCCCAGAATTTCTGTCCGGTAGGAGTCAGGGCAATGAACTGGTCATCTTTACAGCGATAGATATCACTGGGGGCAATCACGGGATGGCGTGCGCCATTGGCCGTCGGTATTTCACCTGAAATAAAATAATTCTGTGCCTGCCAGGTAAGCATCGCCAGTTGGCAATCGAGCAGCGAAACCTGGACCAGCTCACCGCGACCGGATTTGAGTGCCTTGAGCATTGCGCCCACGCAGCCCAGCGCAAGATAAAGGCCACCAGTCAGATCTGCTGCCTGATACCCCAGACGCACAGGTTCGGCGTCCTTGCTGCCTGTAATGCTCATGACTCCGCTCATGGCCTGAATCACCAGGTCAAAAGCAGGTGCTTTGGCATACGGACCTTTGTCATGCAGACCAATCAGCTGGCCAATCGCAATTTTGGGATTGATGGCCAGCAAAGCGTCCTTGTCCAGACCCAGCCGTTTAGGCACGTCTGGTGCAAAGCCGTAAATAATGGCATCGGACTGGCGTACCAGGTCATACAGCACTTCACGGCCCTGACTCGTCTTCAAATCCAGGGCAATACTCGATTTGCCGCGATTCACAGAAAGGAAGAAGCCGGAGTCGCCTTCAAAGACCGTAGAGTGACTGGATACCCTGCGGGACAGATCGCCCTCCAGTGGTTCCACCTTGATCACTTCCGCCCCGAGCTGGGCCAGCAACTGGCTGGCAAACGGCCCGCCCAGCACCCATGTCAGGTCCAATACCCGAAAATCACTTAGCATGTCAGCTCCGCAACGATGATTGTCCTGCGGCACACCCTGTGTGCCAGTTGTGCTAATAATGAACGTTGGACACGCTAAGGTAAATCGACTAAAAATCGAATGCTGTGCGTTAATCTCACAGTGCAGAAGAGGCGCTGCCAATGGTTCAAGGGCGAGCCAAGGCTTGCGTCAGAGCATGGGTTTCAGAAGACGCAGATCTTCCCGACCGCGGTCAGATCACAGTGCGAGCAAATTGGTTGGAAGCCTTGCCCTCTTCCGATATCCAGGCGCAGAACTCGTCGATCAAATGGCGGCGACGGCCACCGGGCGTCACAAGATACGCATAATCTCCAGAGCTGACATCCGGTCCGTCATACGCCAGAACCAGGTTTTCCTTGGCCAAATCATCTGCGACAAGCGAAAGCGGGACCAGTGCCACACCAAGCCCTTCCAATGCGGCCTGTACCACAAAAAACATTTCGTCGAACTGCAGAAAATCCGCAGCTGGCGGTTTTTCGCTATTAGCCTGTTCAAACCATTGCGTCCAGGCAGACATGTTACTTTTCGCCTCAATCAGGCGGTGCTTTTTAATGTCGTCCGCACACAGGACGGGGGCGGATTCCAGTCGTTCCGGTGCGCAGACCGCCACGAGCCGACCCGACAGAAAAGGCTGGGCGTGAAGTTCGGTCGAGGATTTGGGAAATCGCCGTATGACCAGATCAAAATCACTGAGCTTGAGCGAGCCGATTCCGGTAGTACTGGTTGTCAGGCGGATTTCGGCCTTACTGTGACGTCGCTGGAACACGGAGAGGCGGGGAATAAGCCATTTCATAGTGAAGGTGGGTGGCGCATTCACCAGCAGTGTTGTTTCATCACCCGGACTAAGCAGACTTTCCACAGCAATGGAGAGTCGGTCGAATGCTGGCCCTACCCCGGAAAACAGTGCCTGCCCTTCTTCGGTCAATTCGATAGGCTGGGTGCGACGAAACAGCCGTAGTCCAAGCAGCGATTCCAGCATTCCGATCTGGCGACTCACGGCGCCATGCGTAACACCCAGCTCTTCAGCTGCCAGACTGAAACTGCGATGCCGTCCCACTGATTCAAAAGCGCGTAATGCATTTAGCGGCAATGAACGACGATTCATGCGCAGCTCCACCGTTTAAAAATATGACTATAACTGGCACGAGCCCTTGCCGCAAACGCTTTAGGACAAACGCAAAGGGATCAGGTTTTTCCCCTAGTGATCACTGGATTTGCCGCTTTGCTGATAAACTGTCCTGCACCCAAGAGTAAATGACCTGGCAGCCAGGCGCTGAAAGGTCCCTATTTTCGCGGCAGATGACGTACAGCGCATGAGTTCACACAAGGCTATCTCCACCGCTCCCTGGACCTTTTCGTCCGAAGGGGATCATTGCCTGATTATCCGGTTCGGCGATCGTATCGATAGCGCCATCAACGCCCGCGCGCGCCAGGCGGCCGAACTGATCCACGCTGCCGGCCTGCCCTATATCAGCGACCTGGTTCCCACATTCACCACGCTGGGCGTCTACCTTCATCCGTTTTTTCCAACCCCGCCCGGCCACAAGGCATTGATCAATACGCTGACTGCGGTGCTCGCGCCTCTGGCGTCGCACTCAGGGGAAGAGCCGAATGATCAGGCGGTAACGGACGCCACAAGGCTGATCCGCATTCCGGTCTGTTACGACCCCGAGCTTGGCATTGACCTTGATTCGATCGCGGCGCATTGCAATCTGACAGTTGAAGAGGTGATCCGTCTGCACACGGCAGAACCGGTGCGCGTCTTCATGCTCGGCTTCGCACCCGGCATGGGGTATATGGGACTGTCAGACAGCCGCCTGGCTATCGGAAGGCGCAGTACACCGCGCAGCCGCCTACCCGCGGGATCTGTTGCCATCGCCAATCGTCAGACGGTTATCTATCCGAACGATTCCCCCGGCGGCTGGAATATTGTTGGTGCCACGCCGCTGAAACTCTTTGATCCAACCACGGCTCCCTACGCCCTGTATTCTCCCGGTGACGATGTGCAGTTCGAATCCATCGACCGGGAACAGTATGAGTCGATGCTGGCCGAAAGAAAGCGGTCAGAGCAGGAAAAGACCACCGAAACGAAGGACGGCAAGGCAGCATCCCATACAAATGAGAACAGGGATGACAAAGCGGCCTCCGCGGCACGGCGGAACGCAGAAAGCCGTAACGCTGACGCAACGAAGGGGAAACGATGAGCCTGTTGATACGTAAACCCGGCCCGTTGTCGCTGTTTCAGGATGCCGGACGGCATGGCTATCAGGCTTACGGCGCGCCGGTCTGCGGAGTGATGGACCAGGTCGCCTATCGCCTGGCCAATGCGCTGGTGGGAAATCGCAGCACCCTGCCCGTGCTGGAAATGACCTTGTCCGGCCCTCAGATCGAATTCACCGAGCATGCCTGCATTGCTGTCTGTGGTGCTCCGTTTGTACTGACCTGCGATAAAGTACCGCTGGCACTGAACCGGCCTCATTTGATCCGCGCCGGCCAGGTGCTGGAAATCGGTCCGCCGCCGCCCGTGGCCGAGCGTCCGCCCGGGCAGGCTCGAGCCAGCCTGGCGATTGCGGGCGGTGTGAAACTCACAGCAACCATGGACAGTGCCAGTACGGATATGAGAAGTCGGATGGGCGGCATCCAGGGACGTGCCCTGGCCAAAGGCGATAGCCTGTCGCTCAACAGGAAAATCAATGCCTCCCGCCTTGAGGAACTGGACGGCTATCTGGATGATTTCAGAATCTATCTGCCCGCCGGCCTCGGGCTGGCGCCGCGCTCTCGGATACGTGTGACTCGCGGCACACACTGGACCGTATTCGACACTCAGCAACAGAAACGGTTTCTGAATACGCGCTATACGATCAGCTCACAGTCGGATCGCATGGGCTATCGTCTGGAGGGTCCCGCACTCAGTCCCGAACCCGGTTTACAGATTCTGTCTGAACCCACTGCCTTTGGTACCGTACAGGTTCCCCCTGATGGTCAGCCCATCATCCTGATGGCCGATCGCCAGACTACCGGCGGCTACCCCAAGATCGCCAATGTGGCGGCCGTGGATCTGCCCGTCCTGGCCCGCTGCCTGCCTGGCGAATCGCTGAATTTCTCCCTGATCAGCATGGACGAGGCACACAGACAGTTTATCGAGCGCGAGCGACTGACCGAGGAATGGCTGCAGACCCTGGAGCCGCTCAGGGCTCAGATAGAATCAGCGTTAACGTGATATTGTCCGTCTCTGATGCAGCGCATCTGTGATGTAGCCCGCGCAGAAACGACTTGTACGATTTGCGGCCGCCCGCCTGCACGCGCGAGCCGGGTTAGAATAGTCAGACGCTGTCATTTACAAACTCGCTGCCGGATGAGCAATGCCATGAAAAAAATCGATCTCAATTGTGATATGGGCGAGAGTTTCGGAGCCTGGACCATGGGCGACGATGCTGCCATCATGCCCTATGTCACCTCTGCCAATATCGCTTGCGGCTTTCACGCAGGAGATACACATACGATGCGCCGAACCATGCAGCTGGCCCTGCAGCAGGGCGTCAGACCCGGTGCCCATCCCGGCCTGGATGACATTCGTGGCTTCGGCCGCCGACCTTTTGCACTCTCACCCATTGAAGCCTACGATCTGGTGGTCGTACAGATTGGCGCACTGGCCGCCGTTGCCCGCACCCAGGGGGGCAGGCTTTATCACGTCAAGCCCCACGGCGCCTTGTACAACATGTCAGCCAATCATGCAGAGCTGGCCGCGGCGATCGCCCAGGCGGTACATGATGTGGATCCGCAGTTGACGCTTTATGCGCTGGCAGGCAGCCGGCAGGTTGAGATCGCCAGAGGACTGGGGCTGAATGTCATGCAGGAGGTATTTGCAGACAGGAGCTATCAGGACGACGGTACGCTGACACCGCGCAACCAGCCAGGTGCGTTGATTGAAGATGTGGAAACCTCTGTTGCGCAGGCCCTGACCATGGTTCGGGAAGGCTATGTGGTTTCCCAGTCAGGACGAAAAGTGCCCATCGAGGCCGATACATTATGTCTGCACGGTGACGGGGCTCATGCGCTGGCGTTTGCGCGTCAGATTCATGCCACGTTCCAGAAGGAAGGGCTGCTGGTAGCGCACTGAACCCGCAGCAACTAGTGCCTGCTACCAGATCCAAAGTACCGCAGAGGTCATGATCAGGTAACGCAGGAATTTGCCGATGGCCATGAAGACGATACAGGGTACGATTGGCATCCGCATC
Source organism: Advenella kashmirensis (assembly GCA_040393685.1). Taxonomy (GTDB): domain Bacteria; phylum Pseudomonadota; class Gammaproteobacteria; order Burkholderiales; family Burkholderiaceae_B; genus Advenella; species Advenella kashmirensis_C. The sequence continues at coordinate 5,321 of JBEBTQ010000028.1, forward strand.
CAGCCTGCCACGCCACACAGCGGATCGCCCACCACGGGCAGCCAGGAAAACAGCAGCGCAGCCGGGCCGAAGCGATCAAAGTAATAGGTCATCCTGGCGTGCCAGCGGCCGCCTTCCTTTGCAGGCGCAGGCTGGCGTTTCACATCACCTTCGGAAAGATACTTTTCTTCCTCCAGCAGCACCTGTCCATCCTCACCGATCACTTCGCCTGCCGCCCTCGCCTGTTTGATCTGATACTTTTCATAACCCACCTTGGCGGCCTTGCCCATATAGTAGGTAATGACACCACCGATAGTATTACCAATGGTGGCGATGATGATTGCAGGCCAGAACATGTCCGGTGCGATTTTCAGATACGCAATCACTACCGGCTCCGAGCCCAGTGGCAGGAGTGTCGCCGAGACCAGTGCCACCACGAAAATGCCCGGCAACCCCACTGTCGGAAGAGACAGGATCGCCAGCATTTCCCTGACCCACTGCATCACTTCATGTTCCATATATTCCCCAAGGGGTCGCTTTTGAAAACGCGGCTCCCGCTTTAATCCTAAAATCAGACTCGCTATGTTAACCTTAAGCGACTGCCTGTATTCTTTTTTCTTTCAAAATTAACATGTCAACCGACTACCTCAAACGCATTCTGACATCGCGTGTTTACGATGTCGCCGTCGAAACCTCCCTGGACACCGCCACACTGCTCTCTCAACGAATTCAGAATACAGTGCTTATTAAACGGGAAGACACACAGCCGGTTTTCAGCTTCAAAATTCGTGGCGCCTATAACAAAATGGCGAATCTGTCGCCCGAGGCGCTCAAGCGCGGCGTCATTGCTGCCTCTGCCGGCAACCATGCGCAGGGCGTTGCCATGTCGGCCAGGCGCCTGGGTTGTCGCGCCGTGATTGTCATGCCAACTTCCACGCCCACCGTCAAGGTAGAGGCGGTTCGTCGGCTGGGCGGCGAAGCCGTTCTTCACGGCGACTCTTATAGCGATGCCTACGAGTTTGCGGCAAAGCTGGAAAAAAAAGAAAAGCTCACCTTTGTGCACCCGTTTGATGACCCGGATGTCATCGCCGGTCAGGGTACGGTCGCCATGGAAATCCTGCACCAGCACCCCGGCAAACTGGACGCGGTGTTCGTTCCTATCGGCGGTGGCGGCCTGCTCGCCGGCATCGCTGCATACATCAAGCAGCTTCGACGTGGCAGTCATTGGTGTACAGACGGAAGATTCTGATGCCATGGCCCGAAGTTTTCGCGCCGGTCGCCGCATCAATCTGCCCGATGTTGGTCTTTTTTCAGACGGCACGGCTGTCAAACAGGTGGGCGCCGAAACGTTCCGCCTGATCCGCGAATATGTTGATGACATTATCACTGTCAACACCGATGAACTGTGTGCCGCCATCAAGGACGTGTTCACCGATACCCGAAACGTTCTGGAGCCCGCCGGTGCGCTGGGTCTGGCGGGTGCCAAACGCTACGTTGCCGAGCAGCGCTGGAAAAACAAAACCGTGATTGCGATTGCCTCAGGCGCCAATATGAATTTTGATCGCCTGCGCTTTGTGGCCGAACGCGCCGACGTGGGTGAAGCCAAAGAAGCCATTTTTGCGGTCACCATGCCTGAAGAGCGCGGCAGCTTCCGTCAGCTGTGTACCCTGCTGGGCAATCGCAGCGTCACGGAGTTCAATTACCGTATTTCTGACTCACAGAAGGCGCACGTTTTCGTTGGCATACAGATCAGCTCGCACGCAGAGGCAGAAAAAATTGCCAACACCCTGCGTCGCAAAAAATTCGAAACGCTGGACCTGACCCAGGATGACCTGGCCAAATCACATCTGCGATACATGGTGGGCGGCCACTCGCCATTGGCCGAGAATGAAGAGCTGTATCGTTTTGAGTTTCCGGAAAGACCTGGCGCGCTCATGCGTTTCCTGGACACAATGAATCCGGCATGGAATATCAGTCTTTTCCATTATCGAAATCAGGGTTCGGACTATGGCCGGGTGCTTGTGGGTATTCAGGTACCGCCCGCAGATAAAAAAGCCTTCCGCGAATTTCTGTCGCAGATTGGCTATCCGTACGAGAATGAAAGCAAAAACCCGGCGTACAAGCTGTTTCTGTAAGCTTTACTGACGAGCCAGGAATCCGTTAAACAAGTCAGAATGAAATGAAGGCCGGAGACAGCCCGGCCTTTTCCCTTCCCGTCGACACTACGATGCGCTCGCAGGCACCAGCGTCAGAATTCACAGATCGTGAAGACGGATGCACCGTTCTCACGCAAGAGCTTTGAACCGCCCAGATCGGGCAGATCGATAATGGTCGCAGCTTCCACCACATTGGCGCCAAGGCGCTGCAGCAATTTGGCGGCCGCCAGCATGGTACCGCCCGTTGCGATCAGATCATCAACCAGCAGGACGCGCTGTCCCGGGCGAACGGCGTCGGTATGCATTTCGACCGCAGCATTGCCATATTCAAGCGTGTATTCTTCAGCCAGTGTCTGGTATGGCAGCTTGCCTTTTTTACGTACCGGTACAAAGCCAAGTTTGAGTTCATAGGCCAGCACACTGCCCAGAATAAAACCTCGTGCATCCACGCCGGCAATCAGGTCCAACCGCTCACGCATGTAGCGATAGACAAAAATATCAATAAGAACCCGGAATGTGCGCGGATCCTGCAACACAGGTGTGATATCACGAAACGTGACGCCCGGATGCGGCCAGTCAGGCACGCTACGGATGGCGTTCATCACCACTTGGTGCGGGTCTATCATGGTCATGATGTCAGAAGCTCCTGTGACAGTGAAATCAAACTACGACACTATAGCCGATTCAGGGTTACGCAGACCGGGGATCTGCTGTCCTGACCTCAATCTGCAGCCGTCACCCTGATGGCGGATGACACACGCAGCGCTTTCTCGCGCGCCCGCTCAATGGTATCGGCCGCCGCCAGCGCCACGCCCATGCGACGCCGGGTAAAAGACTGCGGCTTGCCAAAAAGACGTACATCGGTGTCGTGCTCGGCCAGCGCTTCGGCCACGTGGCTGAAACTGATCGCCCCCGCCTCTACCCCGCCATAAATCACGCTGCTGGCGCCGGTTGCCCGGAGCGCCGTATTCACAGGCAGTCCCAGCAAGGCACGCGCGTGCAGATCAAACTCACTCTGCCATTGCGTAATCATGGTGACCATGCCCGTATCATGAGGACGCGGACTGACTTCGGAGAACCAGACGTCATCACCCGCAACAAAGAGCTCGACGCCAAACACGCCCAGTCCGCCCAGTGCATCTGTCACGGCAAGACTGATCTGTCGGGCGCGTTCCAGTGCTGCAGCAGACATGGGCTGAGGCTGCCAGCTTTCCACATAATCGCCAGACTCCTGGCGATGACCTATGGGTTCACAGAACTGCGTCACGACCTTGCCGCTGGCCGCATCGCGCGATCTCACGGTCAGCAGCGTAATCTCATAGTCAAACTTCACAAAGCCTTCGACGATAATTCGGCCTTTGCCAACGCGGCCACCTTCCTGTGAATATTGCCAGGCCCGGGCAACGTCTTCAGGATTGCGTATGAGTGACTGACCTTTTCCGGAGGAAGACATGACCGGTTTGACCACACAAGGGTAGCCGATCTGTTCGTCGATCGCCTGCTGCAGTTCGGCCTGGCTATCCACAAACCGATAGGGAGACGTCGGCAGACCCAGCGTTTCGGCGGCAAGTCGACGAATGCCCTCGCGATCCATCGTCAGGCGGGCTGCGCGGGCAGTTGGGGTTACCCGAACCGTGCCCTGCGCTTCCAATTCCACCAGAAGGTCGGTGGCAATGGCTTCGATCTCCGGCACAATGACCTGCGGCTTTTCTGCTTCAATGACGCGGCGCAGCGCTTCTTTGTCTGTCATATCCACGACATGGGCGCGATGCGCAACCTGATGGGCCGGTGCATTTTCGTATCGGTCCACGGCAATGACTTCCACACCGAAGCGCTGTAATGCGATGGTGACCTCTTTGCCCAGCTCTCCGGATCCCAGCAGCATGACTCGGGTCGCAACAGACGTTAACGGCGTACTCAGAACAGGGGAAGGAATTTGGTCAGTCATGATAAAGAGTAAAGGATTGAAATGGATTTGCACGCCGCAGTCATATACCCCACGCTGCGCGCAGTATGCGGATCGCGACAGGCACGATTCTCGCTTGGTGTCACTGCATATACCGGGCCGCACAACGCGCGATGACGGGTAAACAGGGATTATAAAGCGCCCGCATGACAAAAGTTGTCGCACGCGCCTTCCTTTTCCTTTTCCATTGCACTGCTAATATCCGACGTGCAGTTGTGCCCACCGCTTTTTGCGGCAAGGGTGCAAAATAGCCATCCTGTCTGGCTGTTACGATTAAAATCGGCAGATGCTCAACGATACGCCTTTTACTTCTGCCGATGCCCTGGCTTCAGCGCATCGCACATTGCAGACCGAGATTGATGAACTGCAAAGTCTGGACGCGCGTCTGGACAAGCCGTTTGCGCAGGCTGTCGCCCTGCTTCTTGCAAGCAACGGCCGCATCGCCGTCACCGGCATTGGCAAGTCCGGGCACATCGCCCGAAAAATTTCGGCAACCTTCGCCTCTACCGGCTCACCCAGCTATTTCGTCCATGCCGCCGAAGCCGCGCACGGCGATCTGGGCATGATTACCGGTGACGATATCATCATCGCCATTTCCTATTCCGGTTCCTCGCCGGAACTGGCCACCATTCTGCCCATTGCACGGCGCCTGGGCTGCAAGATTATCGGCATTTGTGGCAACCGCTATTCGGAACTGGCCAGGCTCTCGGATGTCTTTCTGAATGTCAGCGTCAAGCGCGAAGCCTGCCCGCTGAATCTGGCACCTACCTCCAGTACGACAGTCACACTGGCGCTTGGCGATGCCCTTGCCATTGCCTGCCTGGAAGCACGCGGTTTCGGTACGTCCGATTTTGCGCGTTCGCACCCCGGTGGCGCGCTGGGTCGACGCCTGCTGACGCACGTACGCGATGTTATGCGTCAGGGCGCAGAACTGCCCATCGTGGGAATGGAAACGCCCATACAAAAAGTGCTGGAAGAAATGACTGGCAAACGCATGGGCATGACGGTCATTGCCGATGAAGCCATGCGTCCCGTGGGTATTTTTACCGATGGCGATCTACGACGCCTCATCATGCAAAAAGGCGATATCCGCCCGCTTATGGCAGGTCAGGTCATGACACCTCACCCGCGCACTATCGGTCCCGATGCGCTGGCGGCAGAAGCCGCGGCCGTCATGGAACAACAGAAACTTTCCACTATGCTGGTGGTCAACCCGGAGCAGAAACTGGTCGGCGCACTGCATATGCACGATCTGATGGATGCCAAAGTAATCTGACGTATGAAACCTATTACCACTCCTCATCCGGCCGAAGCGCTGGTCCTGTCCAAAATCAGTCAGCCTGTGCGCGAACTGGCAGCCCAGGTCAAACTCATCGCCTTTGACGTTGATGGCATTCTGACCGACGGCAGCCTCTGGTATGGCGAACAGGGTGAGCTGATGAAGCGCTTTTGTGCGCTGGACGGACACGGCCTGAAAATGCTGCAACAGGCCGGCGTACGTGTTGTACTCATCACCGGCAGGGAAGGCGATATTCTCTCGCGCCGCGCTGCCGATCTGGGCCTGGCCGATGTCTTCCAGAACGTCCGGGACAAGGTCGATGTTCTCAGCCGCCTGGCGGCCGATCTGGGTCTGGGTTTTGAAAACATCGCATTCATGGGTGATGACGTGATTGATATGCCGGCCATGCAAAAATGCGGCTTTTCCATCAGCGTGCCTAACGCCCCTCTTTACGTACAGCAGGCAGCTCACTGGGTTACCAGTCTTGCCGGAGGCAGTGGTGCCGTGCGCGAATGCGCCGATGTGGTTCTGTCTGCCCAGGGCGCACTTGCCGGTTTTTTCACGCCGGGCCGTATCAGCGGTAACGTTATTCAGTAATGCCATGAAAGAACGCTTTCCCGCCCTGATTGCGCTGTTCATGCTTGTTGCACTGGTGATCTCTACCTGGTGGGCGGCTGATTATGCACAACGGGCAATTGACGTAGATCCGCCGGCGCGCAAAACACAGGAACCGGACTCCTGGTCAGAAAAATTCGTCATGCTCAGTTCCGATACCAATGGTGTGCCGGTCAACCGGGTAGAAGGCACACGCATGCAGCACTTCCCTTACAACGACAGCTACAAGCTCTTCGATGCCACCGCTACCGGTCAGCGCCCGGATTCTCCGCGCACGGTAGGTACCGCCGACACTGCGACGATTCTGGACGGCGGCAACAAGATTCTGATGCAGGGCAATGCGCATCTGCATCGCTTCCCTTATGGCGAAGACAAGGCACTGGACGTTACCAGTGATGAATTGATCATCTATCCTAATGAAGATATCATTACGACTGATAAACCGGCGCTCGTCATCAACGGCAGTTCGCGTATGAACGGCAACGGAATGATGTATAACAACAAAACCAGAAAACTGGACGTTTATTCTTCTTCCGACGTCTCCATTTCGGGACAGGACAGCAACCGCCGTCGCACCATCATCCCCAACAAGCAAGGAAACTCCCCGCAATGAATGCGTCATCACTCAGAATCACGACCCTCGCGCTGTGCCTTTGCGGCATGCTGGCTGTGCCGGCTGCAATGGCACAGGCACCGGCAAAATCTGCGACGCCACCCAAAACCGAGGAACCCGATACCCAGGTTCTGTCCGACACCTTAAGTTATGACGATGCGAATAAAACCAGTGTCTTCACCGGGAATGTGATCCTGACCCGCGGCCTTATGAAACTGACTGCAGACAAACTGAATCTGCGCGAAGATGCCCAGGGATTCCAATATGGTGTTGCCACGGTCAGCAAATCTCCCTTTGTCCACATTCGCCAGGAACGACCTGAAACCTACGAAGTCGTCGAGGCCCAGGGAGATCGGGGTGAATATGACGGCAAACTCAATACAGTCAAAATGATCGGCCACGCCACGGTAACGCGATTTATTTGCGGCAAACCCTTTGATACCGTCAACGGCGAAGTGGTCACATTCAACAACCAGACCAATACCTATTCCGCCGCTGGCGGTCCGGCCTCGGCAGGTCAGCCCGGACGCGTGCGCTCCATTGCCCAGCCGCGTTCCAAAACAGATCAGGCGGTTGCAGAATGCCGCAGACTCTACAACAACAAACCCATGCCCAGCGAGTCGTCAGCCAGCCAAGGCAAGGGCACGGCACCACAGGCAGCGGGCAAAGCAACACAGAATTGACGCATGAATACCTCTTCCAGCTCCAGTCTTCAGACCAACACCATCGATGGCCTGGGACAGCTAAAAGCCATCGGACTGCAGAAAATCTACAATGGACGCAGCGTCGTCCAGGATGTTTCCATTTCCGTTTCCAGCGGAGAAGTCGTCGGCCTGCTCGGCCCCAACGGTGCAGGTAAAACCACCAGCTTTTACATGATTGTCGGGCTGATCCCCGCAGACTTCGGACGCATTGAAATTGATGGCCGCGACATTACCAGCCTGCCCATCCACAAGCGTGCACACCTGGGCCTGTCCTATCTTCCCCAGGATGCCTCGGTCTTTCGGCGCCTGAGTGTGGAACAGAACATTCAGGCTGTCCTGGAACTGCAGACCGACCCGGAAACGGGAAAAACGCTTACCCGTAAGCGCGTCAGCGAACAGATGGAACTGCTGCTCGAAGAACTGCAGATTACGCATATCCGCAAGAATGCCGCCATTTCACTGTCGGGCGGTGAGCGCCGTCGGGTGGAGATTGCACGGGCCCTGGCTACCAATCCGCGCTTCATCCTTCTGGACGAACCGTTTGCCGGCGTAGACCCTATCGCGGTCATCGAAATCCAGCGGATCGTGCGCTTTCTCAAAAGCCGCAATATTGGCGTGCTGATTACCGATCACAACGTTCGCGAAACCCTGGGTATCTGTGACCGGGCATACATTATCAGCGCAGGTAAAGTACTCACGGACGGCGAACCGGACTCCATCATCATGAATCCCGAGGTACGTAAAGTTTATCTGGGCGAACATTTCAAAATGTAACATTTTGGACGCCGGGCCGCTCTATGAAGCAAGGGCATGTTGCCCCGAAAGGCCTTTATCGCGGGGGCTTGAATAAGTCCAAATAAAGTTTAAACTATCTCTATAGATCAAAAAAACAGCTTTCATCAACCTGTCAGACAAGGAGCCATCACCCTCTCATTTTTTACCTGACGCCCCGCTATGTGTCCGGCGTCTGCCTATTCAACTTTCAAAAGGAGCACACTATGAATCTTAATATCAGTGGCCATCATGTGGAAATCACCCCTGCCATTAAAGAATACGTAGTGACCAAGTTCGCCAAAGTCCTCAGGCACTTCGATCATGTCATTGACACCCAGGTCATACTGTCCAAAGAACCCATCAAACATAGCGCGGAAGTAACGCTGCGCGTGCCGGGTAAAGACATCCATTGCGAAGTGACGGACGAAAATCTGTATGCGGCCATTGATCTGCTTTCGGATAAGACCGACAGACAAGTCATCAAATACAAAACGAAGGCTTCAGACCACTCCAATGAATCGGCAAAAAGAATGAGTATCGGCTAGATACGTTGTACTTTTTTCCTGTTTTTTGCGCAAACCCGGCCCGGCGGCCGGGTTTTAGCTTACCCTTCTATTTCCAATTGACAGAACACCCTATAATTGCGGCATGAATCAACTATCCCGTATCCTTCCGCAGGAAAATATCCTGCTGGACGTCAATGTCACCAGCAAGAAGCGCGCCTTTGAGCAGGCGGCATTGCTGTTCGAGAACAATCAGGGCATCGCCCGTTCCACGGTTTTCGACAGCCTGTTTTCGCGAGAACGCCTGGGCTCCACGGCGTTGGGTCACGGCGTTGCTGTACCTCACGGTCGCATTGCCAACCTGAAACAGGCGGTCGCGGCGGTCATGAGACTCAGTACGCCCATCCCGTTTGATGCGCCCGATGGCCAGCACGTGCAACTGTTGGTCATTTTGCTGGTTCCGGAAAGTGCCACGCAACAGCATCTGGAAATCCTTGCCGAACTGGCGCAGCTGCTTTCCAGCGCGGAAACCCGCAAGCAATTGCTGGCCAGTCCCAATGCGGAAGGCATTCACCAGCTGCTGACCAGCCCCGCCGGCGAGTAAAGGGGCACGCATATGCTCAGCATTCAGGACCTGACCGCAGACAACGACGAAAGTCTGCGTTTTACATGGATCGCCGGCAAGGAAGGCCGTGCACGCCACATTCAGGACTCCAGCCTGAACACCTCGGCGGCAGACCTGCTCGGTCACCTGAACGTGGTTCACCCTTCGCGCATCCAGGTTTTCGGCAAGGAAGAACTCATCTTCTATAACCGCATTCCGGAAATGCAGCGCGAAAAACTCCTGATTGAACTGGCTGAAGGCGGCGTGCCTGCCATGATTCTGGCCGAAGGTCTGGATTCACCACCCGATCTGGTCAGCTTCTGTGCCCGCAGCAAGATTCCGCTGCTGTCCACCCCCGTGGACGCCGCCCATCTGATTGATGTGCTGCGCATTTACCTGAACAAGCGCTTTGCCCCCAAGACTACCGTACACGGTGTCTTTCTGGATGTGCTTGGCCTGGGCGTACTCATCACCGGCGAATCCGGACTTGGAAAAAGTGAACTGGCGCTGGAACTGATTTCCCGAGGTCACGGACTGGTGGCCGACGATGCGGTGGATTTTTCCCGTACGTCCCCCACCCTGATCGAAGGCCAGTGCCCCGACCTGCTGCGCAATATGCTGGAAGTGCGTGGTCTTGGCCTGCTGGATATCCGTACGATTTTCGGCGAGACATCAGTCCGCCGCAAAATGCGACTGAAACTGATTGTGCACCTGGTCCGCGCCAACAGTGAGAAATTTGAGCGTCTGCCCATTCAAGACCAGACGCAGGACCTGCTGGGCATTCCCATTCGTCGTGTTATGCTACAGGTAGCAGCGGGGCGAAATCTCGCCGTACTGGTCGAGGCGGCCGTGCGCAACACCATTCTGAAGTTGCGCGGTATTGATACCCTGGGTGAGTTTATGGAACGCCAGGCAGCCGCCATTATGGAAAACAGCAATCTCTGACCCGCAGGTCAGGCTGATTTTCGCCAAAGCAGGTCACCCCACCGCAGGGACCTGTCCATCACCAAATAAAATCAACGTTTGATGGAATCTGACCGGAAGCGACGATTTGTCGCATCCGGTTATGTTCTGTCATGATCCTATGGTTTAATACATCATCTGGGTTATGATTGGCGACTGGCACTGCACACGAACGATTAGGCCTTTTTCGACCCGATAACCCGTTTTTGTTCAGGATAAAGTACCAAAATGCTTCATGTTGTCCTCATCACCGGAATCTCAGGATCCGGAAAATCGGTTGCGCTTCGCCAGCTCGAAGACCTGGGTTACTCCTGTATCGACAATCTGCCGGTCAGTCTTCTGCATGACCTGGTGGCAAACGCACGCGAGAACCGCCTGAAGTCTGTAGCTGTTGCAATTGATGTCAGGACACCGGGCGAATTGGCCGGTCTTCCAGGGGTCATTACGGCACTTCGCAGCATGGGTTTGCCCATGCAGGTCATCTTTCTGGACTCTGATGATGAGACCCTGATTCATCGATATTCCGAGTCGCGTCGCAAGCATCCCCTGAGCAACCGGATGCGCGAAACCACAGGTATCACGCCGTCTCTAGAGGATTGCATCACGCATGAACGCAATCTTCTGGCGCCACTGCGCGAACAGGAACATGTCATAGATACGTCCGGATTGACCCCCGGCCAGTTGCGCGCCTGGGTCAAAGATGTGGTCGATCATGAGGAACCTGAGGTCCTTTTGACCTTCGAATCCTTTGCCTACAAAAAGGGCGTCCCTAATGACGCGGACCTCGTTTTTGATGTAAGATGCTTGCCTAATCCTCATTACGACAGTAACTTACGCCCGCTTACGGGCCGTGATGAACCCGTGGCG
>JBEBTQ010000029.1:0-16264 GCA_040393685.1 Advenella kashmirensis
CGTGGTTAAAGGCGTGGTTATGGCAGTTCAGCCAGTTCGTCTCGCAACTTGCAGCAGCAGGCATTCGCGTCGCGCTTGCCGACACCTGATAGTTGGTTTTTTTCACAGACAGACGCAGATTTTTTCGCAGACCGGACAGCGCAGGGGAATTTGAATACAATGAAAACTTAACCTTCATCCCTTTTGCATTTATAAGGAAATGCCATGTCTTTCAGTTCTGCCGACACCCAGTCGCTCATGGAAATTACGCCCCGGCCACCGATGTATTTTGTCAGTGGTGAGGGTTCCTGGCTGACGGATGATACCGGCAAGCGATATCTGGACTGCATTCAGGGATGGGCCGTCAATTGTCTGGGTCATTGCCCGCCGGAACTGATCAAGGCGCTCAACGAACAGGCAGGAAAGCTGATCAATCCGTCTCCCGCGTTTTTCAATGAACCGTCTGTTGCTCTGGCAAAACGGCTCACTGGCGCTTCCTGTTTCGATGAAGTGTTTTTCACCAACAGTGGCGCAGAGGCGAACGAAGGCGTGATCAAGCTGGCGCGCAAATGGGGCCAGAAGCACAAGAACGGCGCCTACAAGATCATAACGTTCGATCACAGTTTCCACGGCCGTACGCTGGCCACCATGTCCGCTTCGGGCAAGGAAGGCTGGGATAAGAAATTTGCGCCACAGGTTGACGGCTTTCCCAAGGCTGAGCTGAACAATCTGGATTCGGTCAAAGCCCTGATCGACGACAAGACCGTTGGGGTCATGCTGGAGCCTGTACAGGGTGAAGGCGGCGTAGTCCCAGCCGACGCAGCCTTTATGAAGGCGTTGCGAGAACTCACCCGCGAAAACAATATGCTGCTGATCGTGGACGAAGTGCAGACCGGCATGGGCCGTTGTGGCACGCTGTTTGCGCACCAGGCTTTCGGTATTGAGCCGGACATTATGTCGCTGGGCAAGGGCATTGGCAGCGGCATTCCGCTGGCAGCCATGCTTGCACGCGAAGAGGTTTCCTGCTTTGAATACGGCGATCAGGGCGGTACCTATAATGGCAATCCGCTGATCACCGCAGGTGGCGTGGCGGTCTTCGATGCCCTGACCGCACCTGGCTTCATGGAAACCGTGCAGAAACGCTCGGAACAATTGTCCAAAGGGCTGCTGGCCCTCTCGGACAAATGGGGTATGAAAGGTGAACGCGGCATGGGTCTGCTGCGCGCGCTGATCCTGGACAAGGATGACGGCCCGGCAATTGTGGATGCTGCGCGTAATCGCGGCCCCGAGGGAATGCTGCTGAATGCACCGCGCCCGAATCTGCTGCGTTTCATGACCGCACTCAATATTACAGAAGACGAAATCAAGTTGATGCTGACATGGCTGGATGAAGTGATCGCCCAAGTCAGGGGCTGAAGCGATCCTGTCGCACCGACAGTCTAACCCTGCAGCCGGAAGTAACCGCTTCCGGCTGTCACCGCAACACATAAAGGAACGATCATGCAGAACGAGATGGAACTGAAAGACCTGGTGATTGAGCTTTCGGATAATCTGAACCAGTGCATGGCTCAGCAGGCTGCCTTGCAGCACGCCGTTTATGCGCTGCTGGCCAACGTCACGGATAAAGCGGCCGTGCGTGATTCGCTCAATGTCTGTGCCGGCAGTTTCCTGGAAGCCCAGGAGTCACTGGGCCTGCCGGACGATATGATTGAAACCTACCAGGATGAGATCAACGAACTGCTGGACACGCTCTCTGATGATGTCGAGCAGGAGCAGGAAGCTGTCTGGGTAGGCGAAGGTGGCAATAGCCAGATGCTGGACACCGGCAAAATGCAGGATGAAGAGCAGTAGTAAGCTGAAACGGTCGGGCTTTGCTGATTGCTACGTGCCGCAACGGCGTAGCGGTTCGACCGTTTCCAGGAGAACCGCATCAGATCCGGAAGCGCGGCACCCGCGACCCATCGCTTTTCCTGGCGCTTAACGCTTTTCACGGAGTAAGTGGCGTGCTGTGAGACAAGTCTGTCGCGTCTCGTACGTCAGCTACGCCACGGCCTCCCTTTATTGTGCTTCTGCTATCCGGATCAGTTCTGCACCATCCGAGACCTGATCACCCACGGCAAAGAAAACTTCTTCAACCACGCCGTCGGCGGGCGCATTGATGCCGTGTTCCATTTTCATGGCTTCCATCACCATCAGTGCATCGCCTTTCTTCACGGTATCTCCCGCCTTGACCGACAGCGAAATGATTTTGCCGGGCATGGGGGCGGTCAGATTGCCGCCATGTTCCGTGCCTTCATCCGCAGCATGTCTGAGCAAATCGGGTAGCCCGAATACACGTGTGCCGCCGGTTTCGGCATTGCCGAAAAGCCAGGCCTGTTCATCTTCACGGACCACAATGGCGCGGTAGTTGCGACCCTCCAGATTGACCTGGGTTTGCCAGCCGTCACCGTCCTGTTCGGAAGACCAGGTAATCGGGTAGTCGCGATCCTGATGCGTGAGCTGCCACTGTCCGCCTTCACGGCGCAGGCCGATGTTGTGTGAGATATCGCCATCCTGAAGCTGCAGGTTCTGTTGATACCGACCTGCCAGGCGCCATCCATCGGTATTGTCCCAGGGATCAGCGGTCTGCCCTTTGTCATTACGGGCATTGCCGGTCTGTCCCTGCGCGCTGATCCAGGTGGCAGCCACGCACGCCAGTGCAGCCAGCGGCGCTTCGGTATGTTCGGGCAGCAGTTGCTCGCGATTCTTTTCAATCAGGCCCGTATCCAGGTCTGCCGTTGCGAACGCGCTGTTTTCCATGAGACGACCAAGGAAAGCCGCATTGGTTCTGACTCCCACCACGTGGGTTTGCGCCAGGGCAGTGTGCATGCGTGCGATGGCCTGCTCGCGGTTTTCTCCCCGGACAATCAGCTTGGCAATCATGGGGTCGTAGTACGGCGAAATGGTGTCGCCTTCCCGCACGCCGCCGTCGACCCGTACATCGCCATTGCGGAATGTGACGTGCTCCGGCAGACGCAGGTGCTGTATGGTGCCGATGGATGGTAAAAAGCCGTTCTCGGGATTCTCTGCATACAGCCGGGCTTCGATTGCGTGTCCCTTCATGGTCAGCTGATCCTGAGCCAGAGGCAGGGGTTGTCCGCAAGCGACCCGCAACTGCCATTCAACCAGATCCAGTCCGGTAATCATCTCGGTGACCGGGTGCTCTACCTGCAGTCGGGTATTCATTTCCATGAAGTAGAAGCGGCCATCGGGTTCGGCAATGAACTCCACCGTACCGGCACCCACATAGCCCACGGCTTTGGCAGCCGACACGGCGGCTTCACCCATTTCACGGCGGCGTTCCGGCGTCATGCCCGGTGCAGGTGCTTCTTCAATCACTTTCTGGTGACGACGCTGCACCGAGCAGTCGCGCTCGAACAGGTAAACCGCATTGCCCTGGATATCGGCAAAGACCTGGATTTCAATATGTCGTGGCTTGGTCAGATAGCGCTCGATCAGTACCATATCGTCGCCAAAGCTGCTGATGGCCTCGCGCTTGCACGATGCCAGCGCCGCCGCGAACTCTTCGCTGCTGTTGACGACGCGCATGCCTTTGCCACCACCGCCAGCGCTGGCCTTGATCAGCACAGGATAACCGATGCGGTCTGCTTCGCTGTGCAACAGATCGGGATCCTGGTCCTTGCCGTGGTAGCCGGGAACCAGCGGGACGCCCGCTTCTTCCATGAGTGCTTTCGCTGCCGATTTACTGCCCATGGCCGCAATGGCCGATACCGGTGGCCCAATGAAGGTAATCCCGGCCTGTTCGCAGGCCTGGGCAAATCCTTCGTTTTCTGACAGAAAGCCATAGCCTGGATGAACTGCCTGGGCGCCAGTAGCGCGTGCGGCTTTCAGAATCACATCACCCAGCAGGTAGCTGGCGCGGGGCTCTGCGGCACCGATATGAACGGACTCGTCGCAGGCCTGCACGTGCGCAGCATTGGCATCGGCGTCGGAATAGACCGCGACTGTGCGGATGCCCATACGACGCGCAGTGGCGGCGATGCGGCAGGCGATTTCGCCGCGATTGGCAATAAGAATCTTGTGAAACATGTTCTGGTCTCCGGTCAGATGCGGAACACGCCGAAACGGGTGTCTTCTATCGGGGCGTTCAGGGCGGCTGACAGGCTCAGCGCCAGAACGCGACGGGTATCGGCAGGCTGGATGATTCCGTCATCCCACAATCTTGCTGTTGCGTAATAAGGATGGCCTTCGCGCTCATACTGCTCGCGTATCGGGGCCTTGAACTGCTCTTCTTCTTCGGCGCTCCAGCTGCCGCCTCGGGCTTCAATGCCATCGCGTCGCACGGTGGACAGCACGCTGGCCGCCTGTTCTCCACCCATGACTGAGATACGGGCGTTGGGCCACATGAACAGCATGCGGGGATTGAATGCGCGGCCGCACATGCCATAGTTTCCGGCACCAAAAGACCCGCCGATCAGCACGGTGATTTTAGGTACCGAAGCGGTTGATACTGCAGTGACCATTTTGGCGCCGTGGCGTGCAATACCTTCGTTTTCGTACTTGCGCCCGACCATGAAGCCAGTGATGTTCTGCAGGAATATGAGTGGAATTTTGCGCTGACAGCACAGCTCGATAAAATGTGCGCCTTTCTGCGCCGCTTCGGAAAACAGGATGCCGTTATTGGCAATGATGCCTACCGGCATGCCGTGCAGATGCGCAAAGCCGGTCACCAGCGTGGTGCCAAAGCGCGCCTTGAATTCATCGAACTCGGATCCGTCCACGATGCGGGCGATGACTTCACGAACGTCATAGGGCTTGCGCGTATCGGCTGGAATAATGCCATTGAGTTCAGCGGCATCGTACAGCGGTTCGCGTACCGGTTGCAGTTGCAGAGGTATGTCTTTTTTTATGTTCAGACGGGCAACAGTGTCACGGGCCAACTGCAGCGCGTGCATATCACTATTGGCCAGATGATCGACTACTCCAGACAGGCGGGTATGGACATCGCCACCGCCCAGGTCTTCTGCCGTCACCACTTCGCCTGTTGCGGCTTTCACCAGCGGTGGGCCGCCCAGAAAAATCGTGCCCTGATTTTTGACGATGATGGATTCATCACTCATGGCGGGAACGTAGGCGCCACCGGCGGTACACGATCCCATGACAACTGCAATCTGCGCAATTCCCATGGATGACATGACGGCCTGGTTGTAGAAAATGCGGCCGAAATGATCGCGATCCGGAAACACCATGTCCTGGCGTGGCAGATTGGCGCCGCCTGAATCGACCAGGTAAATGCAGGGCAGGCGGTTCTGCTGGGCGATTTCCTGAGCGCGCAGATGTTTCTTCACGGTCATGGGGTAATAGGTTCCCCCTTTGACCGTAGCGTCATTGCACACGATGACGCATTCAATACCGTTGACCCGACCAATGCCCGTGATAATGCCGGCGCCGGGCGCTTCGTTGTCGTACATATCATGGGCGGCCATGGGAGACAGCTCCAGAAATGCGGTACCCGGGTCCAGCAGGCGTTCTACCCGTTCGCGTGGCAGCAGCTTGCCGCGTGCCACATGCTTGGCTCTCGCGCTTTCACTGCCACCGAGAGCGGTTTTTTTAAGATGCTGCAGCAGGTCGTCGATCTGTTGCTGCATGGCCTGGGTGTTTTCCAGGAAGGACGCGGAGCGGGCATTGATTTTTGAAGTAATTACGGGCATAAATCGTGTCCATGCAAAGAGCCGGCAGCATCGCGCAGCAGGGCGCGATCCGCAGGGAATAACGGTTTCAGATGAACCGCGCCGGCCCAGACACCCTCCGGCAGCGGTTCAGCGGGGTCAGATCATTTCGACAGCAAGGGCAACAGCTTCACCACCGCCAATGCACAGGGTGGCCACGCCGCGTTTGCCTTTGGTTTTGCGCAGCGCACCCAGCAGAGTTGTCAGGATACGGGCACCGGATGCACCAATGGGGTGTCCCAGGGCGGTTGCGCCTCCGTGGATATTCACTTTGGCATGATCCAGATCCAGCTCTTTCATGGCAGCCATGGTCACAACGGCGAAGGCTTCATTGATTTCGAAAAGATCAACGTCGTCTTTGCTCCATGAGAGTTTGTCCAGCAGTTTCTTGATTGCACCCACGGGGGCGGTCGTAAACCACTCAGGCTCGTGCGAATGCTGGGAATGGCCCACGATGCGGGCCAGCGGTGTGGCGCCCAGTTTTTTCGCTGTGGATTCACGCATAATGACCAGCGCGGCAGCGCCATCGGAAATGGAAGATGAATTGGCCGCGGTCACAGAGCCGTCTTTCTTGAAGGCAGGCTTGAGAGAAGGAATTTTCTCGGGTTTAGCTTTGCCTGGAGACTCGTCGGTATCGACGACCGTATCGCCGCCACGACCTTTGACGGTGACGGGGGCGATTTCCCATTCAAAGCTGCCATCCTGGATGGCGGCATTGGCGCGTTTAAGCGATTCAATGGAAAACGCGTCCTGCTCTTCGCGGGTAAAGGTGTATTTGTCTGCGCATTGCTCGGCGAATACGCCCATGGCAGTACCACGTGCGTAGGCATCTTCCAGACCATCCAGCGCCATATGGTCG
The DNA here is from genome assembly GCA_040393685.1 of Advenella kashmirensis. Taxonomy (GTDB): domain Bacteria; phylum Pseudomonadota; class Gammaproteobacteria; order Burkholderiales; family Burkholderiaceae_B; genus Advenella; species Advenella kashmirensis_C. Next base: position 6,568 of record JBEBTQ010000029.1, read on the forward strand.
TAGACGGTGGAGTGGCCGTAGCGATAGCCCTGGCGTCCCTTGAGCAGCAGATACGGCGCATTGCTCATGCTTTCCTGTCCGCCAGCCACAACCACATCGGCACTGCCTGCCAGCAGCAGGTCATGCGCCAGCATGGCGGCTTTCAGGCCTGAGCCGCAAACCTTGTGAATGGTTGTGCAGGCAACGCTTTTGGGCAGTCCGCCACCGAGAGCGGCCTGACGGGCAGGCGCCTGTCCCTGGCCGGCCTGCAGTACATTGCCCATGATCACTTCCTGGACATCATCGGGTTTGATACCCGCGCGCTCTACAGCGGCGCGGATGGCAGTGGCTCCCAGTTCATGCGCGGCAAGCCCGGACAGGCTGCCCATCATGGAGCCCATGGGAGTACGGGCTGCAGAAACGATTACGATAGGATCATTCATGTCGGTTCCTTAATTGAGGGTTGTGGCCGCGGCGCCGCTGGAGCATGCAGGCAGCGCTGGGCGGGATAGGGGAAGATATCTTCGATTTTACCGGACGCAACCCGGCTTTGCCGGTTCTGCCACCATTGGTAGTCCAGCAGCTGGGCATGGTATTTCATGAAAGCCAGGCGCACCCGTGCATCGCCCAGCAGGAAGCGGTCGAATTCTTCGGGGAACACGTCGTTGGCGTGGACCGCGTACCAGGGTTCATCGGACATTTCAGCTTCTTCATTCGGTGCCGGCGGTATTTTGCGAAACACCATATCGGTCACGGGCTGGATTTCATCGTAATCATAGAAAACGACTCGACCAAGCCGCGTGACGCCGAAGTTTTTGTAGAGCATGTCACCGGCAAAAATGTTGGCGGCCGCCAGTTCTGCGATGGCATCACCGTAGCCCTTGACCGCCTCTTCGAGTGCGGCATCGCTGGCCCGGTTCAGATACAGGTTCAGCGGCGTCATGCGGCGTTCAATGTACACATGACGGAACACAATGGCGTCTTCGGTTTCTTCAATCAGGCTGGGCACTTCCGCGCGCAATTCCTTGAGCAGGGCGTCCGAAAAGCGGTTCAGGGGCAGGGCAACTTGTGAGTATTCCCAGGTGTCTGCCATGCGACCGACACGATCGTGCAGCTTGACCATCTGGTACTTCTGACGCACCGTGGCATGCACCATACCGTCCTTGCGAATGCGGTCACGAATGAGCTTGAACACATACGGGTAGGATCCCAGGGTGAACACTGTCATGACCATCCCCTCGATACCGGGAGCGATGTCAAAGGTGTCTGTGGAATGCGTCAGATGGTGCAGAAAGTCACGATAGAACAGGGTCTTGCCCTGCTTCTGCAGGCCGATCGCTGTATAGAGTTCGGCCTTGGGTTTGGCGGGCATCAGGCTTTGCAGGAACGACACGTAGGACGATGGCGTTTCCATATCCACCAGAAAATAGGCGCGCGTGAAACTGAACAGCGTGCTGATGTCGGCACGGGTATGCAGTAGCGCATGCAGCTGGATTTCGTGTCCAGGCGTGTGCAATAGCGGAATGGCAAACGGATACAGCTGACCGTTATTGATAAAACGGCCAATGATGTAAGCCCCTTTGTTGCGGAAAAAAAGACTGCGCAGTACATGAATCTGGCAATCGGGGGCAATGCGCGAGCCGCCGGTTCTGGGAATTTCAGTGCGCAGGACATTGATCGCACGGCGCACCAGCAGGCGGGCATCTTTGGGCAGGTCCAGATAAGGCAGCGCCAGACCAAAGTCTGCCACCATGTCGATCACAGTTGAAATGATTCCCGCCGTATGTGGATAGTAAACGCGATACGAGCTGCCCTTGGCATCGATGTAATCGGTGGCGACTGCCGGACGGACAAACAGGTAGTCGTTGTGAAAATATTCACGGTGCATGATGCGACTGCAGACCGAATTGAAGAATGTCTCTGCACATTCGGGCTGGCTGTGTTCCATCAGCAAATGCGTGTAGGCCTGCTTGATATCCTGCCAGTACTGGCTTTGTTCTTCGGTAAACGTGCCGCCCAGTTTCGGATCCTTCATGGCCATGCGGGTACGGCTCAGCAAATGGTCAATCTGCCGGGCACACTCGCGTACCCGGGTATCGTAATAGTCGATACGTTCCCGATTGACTCGCTGCATGCCATGCCAGTCATGCGATTCGAACAGGGCTTTGGCGCGCTGCGCTACGTAGCGGAACAATGAATAGTGGCGATTGAAGCCTGCCAGTATTTCGGCGGCAAGCGCAGCCGGTTCCGGCACTTGCGGATCCAGTTGCTGAATTTGCTTGTGGTCTGCTGTAAGCGACATGGTCGGTCTCTTCTGTTACTGCTAAAAAATCGGGTGAAGAGGGGAGTTCCGTACCGGACTAGCGTGTTTCATTGAACAACTCGCGCCCGATCAGCATGCGGCGGATTTCGCTTGTGCCGGCGCCAATCTCGTATAGCTTGGCGTCGCGCCACAGCCTGCCGGTAGGATATTCATTGATATATCCGTTGCCTCCCAGGATCTGAATGGCTTCCCCGGCCATCCAGGTGGCTTTTTCTGCGCAATACAGGATCACGGCGGCGCAGTCCTTGCGTACTTCGCGGACATGTCCGGCACCCAGTCGGTCCAGATTTTTGCCCACGGTGTAGCAGAATGCCCGGCTGGCCTGCAGCGTGGTGTACAGATCGGCCATTTTGCCCTGAATCAGCTGGAATTCGCCGATGGCCTGGCCGAACTGCTTGCGTTCGTGTACGTAGGGAACCGTGATATCCATGACGGCCTGCATAATGCCCAGGGGGCCGCCTGCCAGCACTGCACGTTCGTAGTCCAGGCCGCTCATCAGCACTTTAACGCCGCCATTGAGCTCACCCAGGATGTTTTCTTCGGGCACTTCGCAGTTCTCGAACACCAGTTCACCGGTGTGGCTGCCGCGCATGCCCAGCTTGTCCAGTTTTTGCGCCACCGAGAATCCCTTGAAGCCCTTTTCGATAATAAAGGCGGTGATGCCGCGGGCCTTTGCCTCAGGGTCAGTTTTTGCATAGACGACCAGCGTGTCGGCATCCGGTCCGTTGGTGATCCACAGTTTTGTGCCGTTGAGCACGTAGCGATCGCCTTTTTTCTCGGCCCGCAATTTCATGCTGACGACATCAGAGCCGGCGCCCGGTTCGCTCATGGCCAGCGCACCCACGTGCTCGCCGCTGATGAGTTTGGGCAGGTATTTTTTCCTCTGTTCTTCGGTGCCGTTACGATGCAGCTGATTCACGCAAAGATTGGAGTGTGCGCCGTAAGACAGGGCAACCGAAGCACTGGCACGCGACAGTTCTTCCATCACAATCATGTGGGCCAGATAACCCAGATTGGCGCCGCCGTATTCCTCACTGACAGTCATGCCCAGGATGCCCAGATCGCCGAATTTCTTCCACAAATCCATGGGGAATTGATCGTCGCGATCCAGTTGTGCGGCACGCGGGGCGATCTCGGCCTTTGCGAAATCGGCTACGGCATCGCGCAGCATGTCCAGATCCTGACCCAAGTCAAAGTTCAAACCGGGAATTGTCATGAATGTCTCCATCTTTACGATAGTCGGTTACGGTTGTCGCCAGGGAGCCGGGCAGACTGACCCGTTACGGTGTAAGTTTACGTGAACCGGATCACAGCCTCATGACGCCCTGCAATGAAATAGGGTAATCGCCAGTATGGAGAATGCGGGTTGTTCAGCTTGCCAGGTTTGCCAATGTTGAATCAATTCTGTTTCGACCCCGATTCCGCCTCAATCCGGTTGATCAGGCAATATATCATTACGTTTACGTAAACGTCAATAACGATCAGCTTGGGAAAAACCCGAAAGCGGGGTGTGGTGAGATGAATATGCCGATGGCAATCAGGCGCTTTTTGCGCGTTTGTCCACTTCGCTAAGCAGCTTCAGGCAGTTTTTTTCCTGTTCGTCGATCTCCGCCAGGGTCTGGTCCAGATCACGTTTCTGCTGCAGCAGTTGCTCTTTGTGGCGGGTAAGGACAGTCAGATAGCTCTGCAATTGAGACTGCGTGCTGCCCGGGCCTTCGTACATCCCTATCAGTGAGCAGATTTCCGACAGTTGCAGGCCCAGGCGCTTGCCCCGCAGCGCCAGTTTGAGGCGCGTGCGGTCGCGGTGCGTATAGATACGTTTCTGCCCATCCCGGATGGGCGTGACAATCTGGTGGTCTTCGTAGAAGCGAAGCGTACGCGGGGTGACGTTGAATTCGTCCGCGAGTTCGGAAATAGACCAGGTGCGAGGGCTCATGAAGGCAAAGCAGGCCGATAAGGATTTCGACTTGCATCTTTACGTTAACGTAAACTATGATCTATGAATTAAAAGTAAATGTCAATGAGGAGAGGTACGCATGAATGAACTTGAAGCCAGACTGGATTATCCCTTTGGAGAGACGCTCCCGGAACCGGGCCTGACGCGGGAAATCGCCCCAGGGATCAAGTGGATTCGCATGCCGCTGCCTTTCGCGCTGGACCATATCAATCTTTGGCTGCTGAAGGACGAGATTGACGGCCGCCAGGGGTGGACCGTGGTGGATACCGGGATCTCCAAACCGGAAGTCAAAGCGCTGTGGGAAAAAATCTTTGAAAACGAACTGGAAGGTCTGCCTGTGCTGCGCCTGATCGTGACGCATATGCATCCGGACCACGTGGGCCTGGCAGCCTGGATCTGTGAGCGCTGGAGTTGCCCGCTATACATCAGCATGACGGACTTTTACGTTGCTTCACTCTGGTCGTCCCGTTCCTTGGGTGGTGCGGGAACGGGTGGCGATGCTGCTGTTGCGCATTTTGCACGTCACGGGCTGAACGATCCGGAAGCCCAGGCCCAGATTCGTCAGCGTTCAGGTTACTATCCTTCGCTGGTAGAGGGCATGCCGCAACGGTTTGTTCGCCTGATCAATGGCCTGCAGCTGACGATTGGCGGCAGAACCTGGGAGTGCATTACGGGATACGGGCATGCGCCCGAACACATCAGCCTGTACTGTGCGGAAATCAAGGTTCTGATTTCCGGCGACATGGTTTTGCCGCGGATTTCAACCAACGTCAGTGTCTTCGATCACGAACCGGACGCAGATCCGCTAAAACTGTATCTTCAATCGCTTGACAGCTTCGAGCCGCTGCAGGAGGACACGCTGGTATTGCCTTCTCATGGCAGACCGTTCAAGGGCCTGCATGAAAGGCTGCGGCAACAACGGGATCATCATGCAGAACGACTGGAAGAAGTGCAGACCTGGTGTGCCGAGAAACCCATGTCGGTCACCGATGTGGTGCCGCTGATGTTTAAGCGCAAACTGGATCTGCATCAACTGACCTTCGCCATGGGTGAGGCGCTGGCCCACCTGCAGCTGCTTTATCATGCCGGAAAACTCACAAGGGCATTGGACGAGGCTGGCGTCATGCGCTATTCCGCAGTCTGAGTGATCTGAGCGCGGTCTCTGTTATCGCGTTCTTATCACAGGCGTCGTATCACAGGTACTCGTAGTTCAACGGCTTAGCGCCACAGCGCACGCGAGTGCCGAGTCCATCCAGCAAATTTTTTCATTCCAGCGTAGCTTGTCGCGTCGGTGGAATGATGTTATATTTAAAAGGTCATAAGTATGGCTTTTTCACCTTTAATGCATTGGCGCCGTTAATGTATTGCCGATAACCGTATTCGCGCCGTCAGTCGTTGTTCATGAACGCAATGACGTATGAAATACGACGGGTGAACCGGCCGCAATCTCAGTGTGGGAGACAGAAGAATGTATTTCGATATGCAGGCGCTGGATGGCAGAAACACCTACAAACTCATGGGTAGTGTCGTGCTTCCACGCCCGATTGCGTGGGTCGTCACCCAGTCAGAGGACGGGTCTTATAACGCCGCGCCCTTTTCCTTTTTCAATTGTCTGTCGGGTGATCCGCCGGTGGTGGCGCTGGGAATCGGCCATCACGGTGACACAAAAAAAGACAGCCTGCGCAATATCCAGCGTACGGGCGAATTTGTTATCAACCTGGTGCCAGCGTCAATGCTGGAGCAGATGAACATTACGGCCACAGAGTATCCCTACGCTATTGATGAATTGCTGGAAGCTGGTCTGCAAACCCTGCCGTCAGAAAAGGTCGGGCCTGGGCGCATCGCAGGCAGCCCGGTCGCGCTGGAATGTCGTCTCTGGAAAGAGATAGATATTGATGGCAAACGCGTGATCGTGCTGGCGCGTGTGGAAGGACTGCATATCGACGATGCCGCCGTGATCGACGCAGACAAATGCTATGTCGATGGCAACAAGCTGGATCTGGTGGGCCGCATGCATGGCGCAGGCTGGTATACCCACACGCGTGATGGCTTTGTACTACCCCGTATTCCTTACAAACCGAAAGAAGATAACTGAACATGATGAAACTGCACTGGTCTCCGCGATCCCCCTTTGTCCGTAAGGTCATGATCGTTCTTCACGAAACCGGTCAGGCAGATGCCGTTGAACTGGTCCGTACGCCGGTTGCCATGGCCGAACCGAATCTGAGCCTGATTCCTGACAATCCCTTGATCAAGCTGCCTACGCTGGTACTTGACGATGGCTACAGCCTTTTTGACTCACGCGTCATCTGCGAGTATCTGGCAACCCAGGCGCCGCAGGCAGCTGATCATGCGCTGTTTCCTGCCGAGCCGCAGCAACGTCTGCGCGTACTGCGACAGCAGGCGCTGGGCGATGGCTTTATGGATGCGCTGTTGCTGTTTCGTCAGGAGCGCAACAAGTCTGCAGAAAAACAGACCGAGGCCTGGCTGTCCGCCTTTGCGTTAAAAACAGAGTCCACGCTCAGGTTTCTGGAAGAAAACGCTGCGCAAACTGAAACCCAGGGTTTTGACATGGGCGCAATTACCATCGGTTGCGCGCTGTCCTATCTGGACTATCGGTTTGCTGATCTGGATTGGCGGAAACAGGCACCTACGCTGGCGCGCTGGCATGCCGATGTGTTTGCCAAAAGGCCATCGGTGATCGCGACCGAGCCTGCTGAAACGCCGTGAGGGCAGGCCGGAGAAACTGAACTTAATTAACCCGAAATACCATCGGTCGTTATCACTAATGTAATAACGACCAGCATCAGTAACAGCAACAAGCATGAATGATGTGCATTAACGCCAGGAAAATTTTATGAGCCGTATCCCTTTTCCCACTGTAGAGACCATGAATGAGGCACAGCGTGCCGTTTACGACGACATCGTCAACGGACCGCGAGGCCGACTGGTCGGCCCCTTGCGCGCCGTGCTGCACAATCCGGATCTCGCGCAACGCTGGCAGAAGCTGGGGGAGTTGTTGCGCTTTGGTACCAGCCTGCCGCCACGTCTGAACGAGCTGGCGATTCTGGTCACGGCGCGCCACTGGAACAGTCAGATTGAATGGTATATCCATTTGCAGGCAGCGCTGGCTGCAGGGTTACCGCAATCAATTGCAGATGAAATAAAAAATTGTGAGGCACCAAGTTTCACCGACTCGCAGGATGCGGCTGTCTACGAATTTGCGCGGCAGCTGCTGGCTAACGGTGTCGTGGAGCCTGCGGTCTACGACCGCATTCGTGAGGTCTTTGATGTGAAGGGTGTGGTGGAGCTGACGGCTGTGGTGGGTTACTACACCATGGTGTCGATGACGCTGAACGCCCACGAAATCCCGCTGCCTGATGATGCGCCCAATCCGCTGACAGCGCCGCAGCGGGACGGCGTTACCAGCGTCAGCCAACTGGCTGCCGTGTCCCTGGAGGCATTGACAAAGTGACAGACAATTTCATTCCCGACCAGGTTGAAATGCCACGCATGCCCACGGCCCCCACGGTTGCTCTTCTTGATGACAGCTGTGATAGCCATTGTCATGTGTTCGGCCCGTACAGCCAGTTCCCATTGCATTTGCAATCAACTTACGCGCCTCCGGACGCTCCGGCCAGTCGCTATCTGACCATGCTGGATACCGTGGGCATGCAGCGTGGTGTGCTGGTGCAGCCTGCGCCGTATGGAACGGACGTCAGCGCCATTATTGATGCCATTGCCCGGCGCCCGGAAAATCTGCGCGGTATTGGCGTTGCGTTGCCCGGCACGTCGGCGTCAGAACTGCGCGAGTGGAGAAAGGCCGGCATTAGCGGCTTGCGTTTTATCGAGGCACGCGATCCTCAGGGGAATCTGTTTCCGGGAAGCGTGGGCTTTGACAGCATCGCTGCGCTGGCCCCTGTCATGCGCGAAGCCGGCCTGCATGTGCAGATGTGGGGACCGTTTGACCGTTACGCGCCGTGTCTGGAACAGATCACAGATCTGGGTCTGCCTGTGGTGATCGATCATATGGCAAGCGTCGTGTTGTCGCGCGGTGTCAGCGATCCGCTTTTTCAGCTGGTGTGCAGGCTGCTGCGCGAGAATCGTCTGTGGATCAAGCTCTCAGTCTGCCGCGTGTCGCAGCAGGCGCCACACTATAGCGATGCCCGCCCGTTTCATGATGCGCTGCTGTCAGCAAATGTTGATCGTGTTCTGTGGGGCTCGGACTGGCCTTATGTTCGCATGGGCGAGCGGGCGCCGGATGTGGGTCAGTTGATTGACCTTGCCTGGGACTGGTTTGGCGATGACGCCACGCGCAAAAAAGTCTGGGTCACGAACCCGGATACGCTTTATGGATTTTCTGAAGGAGCGCGCAGTTAAATGCAGCAGGAAGAACACGTGACGTTGGATCTGGAACAGATCGAAGCATTCAGGGACAGTGCCCGCGATTTTCTGTCGCGTATTGATCATGGCGCGCGTATCCGCGAACAGGTAAGGCAGCCTGCACCGATAGATCGACAATTCTGGATGCAGATGGCGCAGGCCGGATGGCTGGCGATTCTCGTGCCCGAAGAACAGGGCGGTCTGGATCTGGGGCTGGCGGAGATGAATGCGGTTGCTCAGGAACTGGGTGCGGCGCTGCCGGGTGATCCGCTGGTGGCCGTTGCCGTGCAGACGGTCATGACTCTGCGGGTCTTGCCGGATAACCGTTTGCGCGACTCGCTGCTTGAAAAGATTGCAGAAGGCAGTCTGATTGCCGGCACGGCATGGCAGCAGACGCCAGGCCAGATTGATGTGGCTGCCGGACCAATGCTTTCGCCCGATGGTGAGAAATGGCAGCTGACGGCTGGGTTTCTGAATGTGAGTCCTGCCGATGGGGCCGATGGCTGGCTGGTTCCGGCGCGTGATCAGGATGATGATGTGTTGCTGTGGATATCTGCAGATTCGCCAGGTTTGCGCATGCAGAAGAGTGCCCGTATCGATGCGGGAAGCATGGGATTATTGCAGTTGCAATCGGTGCCATTGGATCAGGAACACGTTGTGGCGCGCGGCTCGCAAGTGCTCACTGCCTTGCGTCAGGCCAATGATTATGCGCGCATTGCACTGTCTGCCCAATTGCTGGGCTGCGCCAGACGGGCTTTTGACACCACGCTGGAGTATTTGAAGGTTCGCGTTCAGTTCGGCAAACCCATAGGCACGTTTCAGAGTCTGCAGCACCGTATGGTCGATAGCTATATCCAGTTGCAGATGCTGGAATTTGCGCTGCTGGAAGCCTCTCAGTCCTCTGTACGCGATCGGGACACGCTGGCGATGCAGGCCAGTCGCCTGAAAGCGCGGGCCGAACTGGCAGCAGGACAGGTCACTCGGCTGGCCGTACAGATGCATGGTGGCATGGGATATTCCGATGAATCCGATGTCGGATTGATGCTGAAAAAAGC